>NZ_JBQHWK010000018.1:0-50093 GCF_052064015.1 Collinsella sp. HCP3S3_D1 | reverse complement strand
AACTGAAGGGACTGACCCCGGAGGAGTTCCGGAGACAGTCCCTTGCGGCGTAGTTCTTATTTAAGCCGTCCAAGTTTTGGGGTGCAGTTCAATTTGGGACGGGGCTCTTTTGGCTGCTCATGTGGTAGCATCGGGTCTCATATAAATGAGGGAGTGGTCGTGTAATCGGGTTCGCCCGCAGAGAGGGGGCCAGACTATGGGACTCGCAGAGCTCGTGTTGCTCGCCGTTGGCCTTTCGATGGACGCCTTTGCCGTTTCCATCTGCAAGGGTCTCGGCATGAAAAAGATCAACCTTAAAGTCGCCGTTGTGCTCGGCCTGTTCTTTGGCGGCTTTCAGGCCGGCATGCCCGCAATCGGTTGGGCACTCGGCAGCCAGTTCATGGGCATCATCGGTCCCATCGACCATTGGATCGCCTTTATCCTTTTGGCCTTTATCGGCGGCAAGATGCTGTGGGAAACCTTTACCGAAGACGAGGATGAGGACGAAGGCGACGGCAAGGATGCCGAAAAGATCGACCTGGGCGAGTACCTAATCCTTGCCATCGCCACCTCGATTGACGCGCTCGCCGTGGGCATCTCGTTTGCCGCGCTCTCGGTCGATATCGTGCCCTCTGTATCACTTATCGGCGTCACAACGTTTATCTTCTCCGTCGCCGGCGTAGCGATCGGACACACCTTTGGCGCGCGCTACGAAAAACCCGCCACCATCGTGGGTGGCGTCGTACTCGTCCTCATCGGGCTTAAGATCCTGCTTGAGCACCTTGGGATCCTCGCACTGTGACGAATAACGGCCGCCCGGCATTACGCCAGGCGGCCGTTTTCATAGCCAGCCGTTTTAGAGCGGCTTAACCAAGGCGACCTTTACGCGGCAAGGCGCTTGAGGACGTCGATGAGCAGCTCGTAGAAGCGCTCGGCAGAAGCGAGCTCCATGCTCTCGTCCGGGGTGTGGACATCGGAGAGCGTCGGGCCCACGGCGATGGCGTCCAGGCCGTGCAGGGCCTCGGCAAACAGGCCGCACTCAAGGCCGGCGTGAATGGACTCGATGCGCAGCTCGGAGCCAAAGAGCTCGCGATAGCTCTCGACAAAGACGTCGCGGACCGGTGAATGCTCGGCATAGCTCCAGCCGGGATACTCGAACTCAAACTTGGCGTCGAAGCCCAGGACATCGGCCAGCGTCTGCAGGCGGTCCTTGAACTCGTTCTGCAGCGAGGTGATCGAGGAACGCGGGGACAGCATGATCTTGACCTCGTCGTCAGAAGTGGCAACCACACCGATGTTGGAGGAAACCTCGACGGAGCCGTCGGTAGCAACGTTGCGGCGGATCACGCCATTGGGGGCAAGACGCAGGGCGCGGATGAGGGCAAGCGCGGACTTCTCGTCCATGGCCTCGACCTCGGCGTCGTCGGCAATCTCGATAGTGCAGGTAAAGCCGGGGTCGAAGACCTCGAGCTCGGCAGTGACGTCGGCGATAATGCCCTTTGCGATCTGGGCCGCGGCCTCGGCGGCAGCGTGGTCGGCGTAGACCAGAACAGCCTTGCACTCACGGTTGATGGCGTTGTCCTTGGTGCCGCCGTTAAAGCTAACGATGGCGGGCTCGCCGGCAACCATCAGGCGGTCGATGATGCGGGCCATGATGAGGTTGCCGTTGCCGCGCTCCAGGTGGATATCGCTGCCGGAGTGACCGCCTAGCAGGCCGGAGATGTCGAACGTGAGGGTACTACCGGTCTTGTGCTCGCGCGCGATCGGGCAGGTGTAGGTAACGACGACGCCGCCGGCGCAGCTGACGGTGGCAACGCCCTCTTCCTCGGAGTCAAGGTTGATCATGGTGCGGGCGCTAATCTGGGACTTGTCGAGCGTCTCGGCGCCGACCAGGCCAGTCTCCTCATCGGTGGTGAATACGCACTCCAGGGCGGGGTGAACAATCGAATCGTCATCGAGAACAGTGAGCATCAGAGCAACGGCGATACCGTTGTCGGCGCCCAGCGTGGTGCCGTTAGCGGTGAGAACGCCGTCCTTGACGAGCAGGTCGATACCATCGGTCGTAAAGTCGTGCTCAACGGAGCCCAATTTGTCGCACACCATATCGATGTGGCCCTGAAGCATTACGGTCGGGGCATTCTCGGCACCGGCAGATGCGGGCTTGCGAATGATGACGTTGTAGACCTCGTCCTGGTACACATCGAGGCCGCGCTCCTTGGCAAACGCAACCAGGAAATCGCTGATGCCCTTCTCGTTGCCAGACCCACGGGGGATCGCGCTGACCTCCTCAAAGAAATGGAACAGCTGGGCGGGCTCATAGCCGGTGATCTTGTAGTCCATGGTGCCTCCTTGGCGCAACTGGTTAGACAATAAGACATGCGCCTTGTATATTCCCAGACTTCGTTTGCATAAACCAGTCGAAAACGCCGAGCGCTCTCGCATCATCGGCTAACGGCGGAGAAACGCCACTTTATTAAGATAAAGCAGGTAGACGGACCGCGCCGAAGGGACGTTGGACCCTTCAACCAACTTCAACGCTTGATCAACGCTTATGCATACACCGTTGGTATGTTTAATGAGATTTACTTTGAACGAGGGCCTTTCCAACAGAAAAAAGGGCGCTCCTTTGGAACGCCCTCGTGGACACAAGGTTTTGTCACGCCCTACAGCGCGCCGGAACCGGCTTGCATCATGCCGCCGGGGCCCGAGCTTACGCCACTGCTC
Organism: Collinsella sp. HCP3S3_D1; assembly: GCF_052064015.1. Lineage (NCBI taxonomy): Bacteria > Bacillati > Actinomycetota > Coriobacteriia > Coriobacteriales > Coriobacteriaceae > Collinsella > Collinsella sp. HCP3S3_D1. The sequence goes on along the minus strand of NZ_JBQHWK010000018.1, from coordinate 47,390 downwards.
ACAGGCGCGGCGTTTCCGGTGTGCGGCGCTTCCGGAGCGGTATCGCCCCCAAGCGCACCTGCCGGACGCGGCGCTGGAATCTCGCCCGTACCGTGGCTAAAGACGAACTTGCCGTCGGCCACGTCGCATAGGACGGTATCGCCGCTGCCCCACTCGCCGGCCAGCAGCTCCTCGGACAGCGGATCCTCGATGAGCTTTTGGATGGCGCGGCGCAGCGGACGTGCGCCGTTGGTGAGGTCGGTACCCTCGGCTACGATCTTGTCGTAGGCCGCATCGGTGAGTTTGATGTTCATGCCGTTGGCAATCAGGCGCTGACGCAAGTCGTCCACCAGCAGGTGAGCGATCTTGGTCAGGTTCTCGCCCGAAAGCTTCTGAAACACCACGATGTCATCGATACGGTTGAGCAGCTCGGGGCGGAACAGGCGCTTGAGTTCGCCCATCGCACGGCCCTTAATCTCGCTCGAGGTAAGACCCTGCTCACCGGTGGTGCCAAAGCCAACGCTCGCATCCTGCGCAATCTCGCGGGCGCCCACGTTGGACGTCATGATGATCACGGTGTTGCGGAAATCGACCGTCTTGCCCTGGCTATCGGTCAGGCGACCCTCCTCAAGCACCTGCAGCAAGATGTTGAAGATATCGGGGTGCGCCTTCTCGATCTCGTCGAACAGCACGACCGAGTACGGGTGACGGCGAACGGCCTTGGTGAGCTGACCGCCCTCGTCGTGGCCCACGTAGCCCGGGGGGCTACCGATAAGCTTGGAGACCTCGAACTCGCTGCCAAACTCCGACATGTCGAAGCTGATGAGCGCGTCCTTGCTGCCAAAGAGGTACTCGGCGAGCGTCTTGGCGAGCTCGGTCTTGCCTGTGCCGGTAGGACCCAAGAAGATGAAGCTGCCGCCGGGACGACGCGGGTCCTTGAGCGGCGAGCGGCTGCGGCGCACTGCCTTGGCCACGGCCTCGACAGCTTCATCCTGGCCGATAATGCGGGTCTTGAGCACGCTTTCGGTCTGCAACAGACGACGGCTTTCGCTCTCGGTGAGCGAAGACACCGGCACGCCCGAGGTCACGGACACGATGTCGGCAACCTGGGCGACATCGATGGTGAGCGGGCTGGCGTCGAGCTCGGCCGTCCAAGCTGCCTTGGCCTCGGCGAGCTCAATCTCGGCAGCCTTCTGCTGCTCGGTAATCTCGGCGGCCTTGTTCATGTCGTCGCCCTCGGTGGCCTCCTGCGCGGCAGCCTTGAGCTCCTCCACGCGATGCTCGGCCTCGCGCACCGGCTCAGGCGCACGGTTGGCGGCAATGCGGGCGCGGGCGCCGGCCTCGTCGATGAGGTCGATGGCCTTATCGGGCAGGAAGCGATCCTGGATGTAGCGGTTGGAGAGGTTCGCGGCAGCCTCGATGGCACCCTGCGTATAGCGCACGTGGTGGTGCTCCTCGTAGCGCGGCTTGAGCGCGGTCAGGATCTTGACCGTGTCCTCGACGCTTGGCTCCTCAACATCGATGGTCTGGAAGCGGCGCTCGAAGGCCGGGTCCTTGGTGAGGTACTTGCGGAACTCCTCGGCCGTGGTGGCACCGATGATCTGGAAAGCGCCGCGCGCGAGCACGGGCTTGAGCATGGAGCTTGCATCGATGGATCCCTCGGCAGAACCGGCACCGATGATGGTGTGCATCTCGTCGATAAACAGGATGACGTCGTCGGCTTCGGTTGCCTCCTGGATCACGTTCTTGAGACGCTCCTCAAACTCACCGCGATACTTGGCGCCCGCGACAAGACCCGGCAGGTCGAGCGTCCAGATGTTCTGGTTCATAAGGTTCTCGGGCACGTTGCCGGCAGCGATCTGCTGCGCCAGGCCCTCGACGATGGCCGTCTTGCCCACGCCGGGGTCACCCAAGATAAGCGGGTTGTTCTTGGTGCGGCGCGAAAGGATCTCCATCATGCGCTGGACTTCCTTTTCGCGACCGATCACCGGGTCGAGCTCGCCGTCGCGCGCCTTCTGCGTAAGGTTGGTGGCGAACTGCTTGAGCGTGTCGGTGCCGTCCCCCTTTTGCTGTGAGGCGTCCGAGCCGCTAAAGAACGGCAGGCCTGCACCGGGACGCCCGGCACCGGCACCGGCGAGCGGGCGCTTCTTGTCTTGATCCTTGGCGGTAAGCTTCTCGATGGCTTTTTTAATGGAAGCGGACGAAACACCCAGGCGCATGAGAATGTCCATGGCCATGCCGTTGCCCTCTTCGACGATACCGATGAGCAGGTGCTCGGTCGACACATAGGTCTGGTTGTTCTCGCGCGCCACGCGGAAGGAACGCTCCATCACGCTGATGACGAGCGGCGTAAAAGCGAGCTTAGCTGCCTCGGTCTCCTCGCTGGGCTCGGGAACGGTGGTCTGGACCTCCTTGAGCGTGTCCATGATGTCATCGTAGGAGATATCGAGTGAGCGCAGTGCCTCGGCGGCAATGCCTTCGTCCTCCTTGGCGAGCGCGAGCAGCAGATGCTCGGTACCCACCTTATTTGAGTGAAGATCGAGCGCCTCCTGCTTGGCCATGGACATGACCTTGCGCGCGCGATCGGTAAAACGGTCCAACATGCTAGTTCCTCTTAGACGAGCTAGTTTTTCAAACGCAAAGCGCCACTCGTGGCGGCGCTTTGGTCTCTTTACCCATATGGAGTATATGTTAACCGCTGTGGCCTTTTCCGCGTGCAGCCATACGACAACGTCTACAAAAAAGGAATCGCCGGGTGCGGCGGGCGCTCTAGGTTAGAGGCTCTTGCCTAGAGGCGGGCTCGGCGTCCATGCTCTCGGCATCGTCATCGTCGACATCGGCAGCGGGAGCGCCCGGCATACGTACGAGCTCCATATGCTGCTCTTCAAAGACGGTTCCCATGGGGAAGGCGCGTCGGAAGACAAAGCGAGCAACCCCGGCGTGACCAGGAATTTAAAAGCGAAACCCTTGGCAAGGGGGCTGGCAACAAACCAGTCGCAGCACATGGCAAAAATGTAGGCAACGGGGAAGCCGAGCCACGCGGCGGCAATGACCTCGCCGTTGATGGCCCTATGCTGCAAGGCAACGTTGTAGATGCTCATCCAGAGCACCATGCAAAAGCACATGATAAAGGTAAACAGCAGGCTCTCTCGTTTATTGATAGGCATAAAGGGCATGGTCCTTTCTGTGTTGCGCCGCGGCGCCGCCAACAAAAACGGGCGGGCGAGATGGAGTTACTGGGACTTCATCTCGCCCGCCCGTGGTACGTGCGTCTGCGACTACTTATGTGGTGGAACTACCCTAACACGAACAGCAAACGCTTCGTAAGCGTTGAGTTTATGAAGATGCAGGGCACCGATAATCCCCCGACCCCATAAGTTGCAGTGGAATACGGACTGTTTTGACCCTTTAAGCAGCAATTCAGTCCCTATTTCACCGCAACTCATTTGGTGCAAAGTAACCTGTCCCCCTTGTACCAATTAGCTGGTGTAGCGCCAGCGAGGGTCGGTGAGCGTACGCGCCACACCCAGCCCAACGGGCAGAAACGCTACGATGAGCACTGCGCGCACAAACCAGCCGAGCATATTGACTGTGTCGAAGGTGCACATGTAATACATAGAGCGATAGAGATACAGACCGGGCACCATAATGACAATCGAAGGCACCGTGAGGGCGATGCGCGGGTAGGTGAGCTTGACTTCGGCCAAGCTTGCCAGCAGACCCGATACCAGCGCGCCGATAAACGCTGCTGCCTCGAGAGGCATTCCCGTGCTGAGGCCCAGGAAGGGAATCATCGTCGGCGCATCGACAAGGGTCAGACGCAGGGTATTGGACACGGCGCCGATCAACCCAGCTGCCGCGGCCATCTTTACCGGGCTGTTGAACATCACCGAGAAGCCGAATACGCCAACGAAGCTCATCACCACGCGCAGGAGCGTAAGGGCAAGCGGCGAAAGGCCCAATGGGGCAAAGTCGTCCGGCGCCAGTCCCACACACTCGGCAACCATCCAACCTACGAGGGTCGCCATCACAATAATCGACACAGCATACGAAAGACGCTCGATACCGCTTCGCATGTCGAGCTTAGCGATGTCGAGACCTGCCGTAATAAGCGGAAAGCCAGGAATCACAAAGAGCATGGCGCCGATATAGCCTTCTTGGTGCGACATTGCACCCGGAACAACCTGGGCGAGGCCGAGCAATGCCAGCAAATATGAGATACAGGCCAGTGCGACACCGAGCGTCAAAGCGCTGAACTGACCAAGGCCTTGCTTGAGAATATGGGAGCGGGCAAAGTTGCCGACGCCCGCGCCCACGAACGCGCATGCCATCTCAATGGGACCGCCACCAAGTAAAAAGACAAAGGCGCCACAGGCGCAGGCTGCCGCAAGGCCCTGTTGCCAGGGCGCGTAATCAGGTTTTGAACTCTCAACGGTCTTGAGCATCTCGTGATACTCGTGCACCGTGAAGCGACGACCATAGGTCTCGATTTCCTTGAGGAAACTCTCCATCATCCAAATGCGATGGGTGTTGACGCCGGTTGTCGGCAGACTGACGACCTCGTTAAAGCAGTGGCCATCTTCGATGCAAGTACACTCAAACGACAGGAGACTTAAGTCAACATGGATGGTGACACCGAGTACGGCGGCGACTCGATTCATGGTATCGCGTACGCGCCAGGCACCCGTTCCACTCGCGAGCATAAGCATACCGGTGCGGCAGACGATGGATGATTTATCGGTGAGCGGCGCATCGACGGCAAGTTCATCGCCTGCCGTCACGATCTGGTGCCAGTCAGTTTTCATATAGAGCGCGCCGGCACGAACGCCGTGGTGCATGGGGGCTCTCGAAAGCAGCGAGTTAAGGCGCGAAGACTGTGGGGACTCCGTTGATTCGTCCTCAACCTCATCAGTCTCTTCATCGACCAGATCAAAGGAATCAAGCGGCGCTGGCTCGCGACGGTCGATCAGCTCCTCGTCCTCATCATCAAAGTAATTGAACTGATCGAGCATGTCCTCTTCGATTGCGCGCTCGCTCGCATCGTCCATCCCGGTGCTCCCTTCCTATCGACTAACCCCCATCCTAGACAGCGACGGCTAAAGGAAACATAAAAGAGACGGCTGTCATGCGAGCCATGCGTGCAATAGCCATTGGGTAGTCATTGGGGACGTTCTTGAATGACTAGTCGTTTATGAACGTCCCCAATGACCACTCCGACAACGTCGATGTATTGGCAACGCCAGCGAGCGACGTCCAGGGCGAACAAGTTGGCATGAAAAAGGCAAGGCATAGACCTTCTGGTCATGCCTTGCCTTTTGAATGACAAATTGTCGCCCTGGGCGGCGCGCAGCGTCGGCTGGTCCGCCGTTCGGTAGAACGGCGGAACCAATTAGTACATCTTTGCGCCGGCGGGAATGGAGGCGTCGAGCTGGATCAGGTTGAGGCGCTCCTCGCCCTCCTCCTCGTGGATGGCACTGATGAGCATGCCGCAGCTGGGGATGCCCATCATCTTGCGCGGTGGCAGGTTGGTGATGGCAAGCAGGGTCTTGCCGACCAGGTCCTCGGGCTCATAGTATTCGTGGATGCCGGAGAGGATGGTGCGGTCGGCACCGGTACCGTCGTCGAGCGTAAAGTTCAGCAGCTTCTTGGACTTCTTGACGGCCTCGCATGCCTTGACCTTCACAGCGCGGAAATCGCTCTTGGAGAAGGTATCGAAATCGACGAACTCCTCAAACAGCGGCTCAACGGCGATCTTGGAGTAATCGAGCGTGGGCTTGAGCGACTTAACGAACGGGCTCGCGGCGTTGCCGGCCTCGGCAGCCTTGGCGGCAGCGGCACCGGACTGGAAACCCTTCTCGGGCTTCATGTGCGGGAACAGCAGGACATCGCGGATGGAAGCCTGGTTGGTGAGCAGCATGACCACGCGGTCGATACCGATGCCAATGCCGCCCGCGGGAGGCATACCGTACTCGAGGGCGCGCACGTAGTCCTCGTCATACTCCATGGCCTCATCGTCGCCGCCGGCCTTCTCGGCCATCTGGGCGGCAAAGCGCTCAGCCTGGTCGACCGGGTCGTTGAGCTCGGAGAATGCGTTGGCGTACTCGTGGCCGGCGATGACCAGCTCAAAGCGGTGGGTCAGACGCGGATCGTCCTCAAAACGCTTGGCGAGCGGGCTGACCTCAATGGGGTAATCGCACACGAAGGTCGGGTTGACGATGGTGTCCTCGCCCAGCTCATCGTAAATCTCGGCGATGATCTTGCCGGCAGTCCACTCGGGCTTGATCTCCAGGCCCTTCTCGCGCGCGGCGGCAGCAAGCTCCTCGACAGGCGTGTCGATGGTGACCTTCTTGCCGAGCACGTCAGAGACAATATCAGTCATGGGGCGGCTTGCCCACTCACCGGAAAGATCGATGGTCTGACCCTGGTACTCGATGACCTCGGGGTTGCCGATGGCCTTGTTGGCAGCCTTGATGACGCCCTGGGCGAGCGCCTTCATACCCTCGAGATCGGAGAAGGCACGGTAGGCCTCCATCGTGGTGAACTCGGGGTTGTGGGTGAGGTCCATGCCCTCGTTACGGAAGATACGACCGATCTCGAAGACGCGCTCAAAGCCACCGACGATGCAGCGCTTGAGGTGCAGCTCGGTAGCAATGCGCAGGTAGCACTCCTGATCGAGAGCGTTAAAGTGCGTGATGAACGGCTTAGCCGTAGCGCCACCCTGAATGGTCTGCAGGATGGGGGTCTCGACCTCCATGTAGCCGTCGGACTCCATAAAGCGACGGAAGGTGGAGAGGATCTGCGAGCGCTTGCGGAAGGTCTCGCGGACATCGTCGTTGGCGATCAGGTCGACATAGCGCTGACGATAGCGGGTCTCCTTGTCGGAGAGACCGTGGAACTTCTCGGGCAGCGGGCGAACGGCCTTGGAGAGCAGGGTCGCGCTCTTAGGGGCGACGGAGAGCTGGCCGCGCTGAGTACGCACAACCACACCGGTCACACCCAGGATATCGCCAAGGTCGAGGGCCTTGAGCGTATTCCAGGCTGCCTCATCCATGTCGTTGATGCGGCAGAACAGCTGAATCTCGGCCGTTGCGTCGCGCACGACGATGAACATGATCTTGCCCTGACCACGCTTGGCGACCACGCGGCCGCCGATCTTCACGACGTCCTCGGTGTCTTCGCCATCGGCAAGATCGGCATACTTAGCCTCGATGTCGGCAACGTAGTCCTCGATCTCGGAGTGCTCGGGATAGGGGTTCTGGCCCGCCTCGAACAGGGCGGCGCGCTTGGCCAGGCGCGTGGCGCGCTCGTCGTTGAGCGTCGATGCCTGCTCGGCGGCGTTCTGGTTCTCTGCCATAAGTTAGCTCCTCAAACTAAAACGCTCCCCAGGATTCGGTCCCAGGGAGCGAAAACATACCTTTACGCGGGACCGTGGTCTAGCGTGCGATCTTGGCGATGGTGTAGACGCGTGTCTTGCCGGAAGGCGTAACGACCTCGACGGAGTCGCCCTCGCCGTGGCCGATGATGGCGTGGCCGACCGGGGACTCGTTGGAGATCTTGTGCTCGAGCGAGTTGGTCTCGGTGGTACCGACGAGCGTGACTTCCATGACCTCACCGTTGGGATCAATCAGCGAAACGGTGGAACCGATGGAGACGGTCAGATCGCCCGTGGTGGCAGCAACCTGAGCGTTGGCGAGAATAGCCTGAATCTCGGCAATGCGGGCAGCATTCTGAGCCTGCTTGTCCTTGGCGGCATCGTACTCGGAGTTCTCCGAAAGGTCGCCAAACGCGCGGGCTTCCTTGATGTCCTCGACGATCTCCTTGGCGTAATCGCCCTCACGCCAAGCGAGCTCCTCGACGAGCTTCTGGCGGCCCTCAGCGGTCAGTACGATCTGGCTTGCGTCCATACGGATATCTCCCCAACTATGATGTAACAATCAACTGTCAACATAACGAAAAAGACCGGCTAGCCTGCGGGCAAGCCGGTCAGGTGCTCACCCCAAAGGGATGGGACTACTCTGCGTCCGCGTCGCCGTCCTCTGCCTTCTTTTTCTTGGCGGCGGCGAGCTGGGCCTCGAGCTCTGCGATCTTCTTGTCCTCCTCGGACTCCTCGACCACAACGTCCTCGGCCTGCTTGGTCTCGTCCTTATCGTCGCCCTCCATACCCTCGCGGATATTCTTGACGGTAGAGCCGAGGGACTTGCCGAGCTTCGGCAGGTTCTTGGGCCCGAAGATAATCAGGACAACGACGAGAATAATGATGAGCTCAGGAGCCCTCAGTCCAAACATGTAGACCTCCACAAAACAGCGAGACAAGCTCGAATGAGTATACCGCGGGTATCGCGGTATCACAACAATAGCTAAAAAAAGGGACCGCAAGAAGCGGTCCCTCCTCATGCTCTGGTCGGGTTGACTGGATTTGAACCAGCGACCCCTGCGTCCCGAACGCAGTGCTCTACCAAACTGAGCCACAACCCGTTAGCTCGACTATAGTAACAAAGATTTTCGCTGCGTGCTAGAGAAATTTTTATTTCTTTGGCGCGTCGATTTGAACCGTGTTGGGAATAAGCTCAGTCGCGCAGGACCACCAGCCATTTTGCTGGGCGGCGTCGACAAGCCTTTCGGCCGTGGCGGCGGTGTCGCAAATGGCAAACGAGCAGGCACCCGACCCGCACACGTCCACGGCAACGGTTCCCTCCTGTTCGCTCAGCCAGTCGAGAACCGCCTGGATCTGCGGCTCCATCAAAGCAGAAATGACGCCCAAGTTGTTATGGATGAGCGAATACGCCATCTTTGCATCACTCACGCTAAGAGCCGATGCAATGGCACCGGGCGCAGTCGCGGGCACCGGGGCCTCGTCAAAACGTCGATAGGCCTCAATTGTAGAAACGCTCGCCTCCCGCGGCTTGACCAGCACAACGGGCGTCACAGGAAGCGCGGGGTACTCAGTTGCCAGAACGTCTCCCCCACCCACGTAGAATGCGGGGCTCGTATGCAAAAAGAACGGCACGTCGGCGCCGATGCCACGCGCAATCTCATCCAGCGCAGGATCAGTGCGGTCGATGCCCCACAGCTCAGCCAGGGCAACGATAACCGCCGCGGCATCCGTCGAGGGGCCGCCCAGGCCGGCGCACAGCGGGATGCGCTTCTCAATCGTCACGCACACATTTGCCTCGCGCCCGAAATGATCGGCCATGGCGACGGCGGTGCGGTAGGCAGTATTCTTTTGCATGGGAAAATCTGATGCCGGAACCGTCTGGACGGTCAACGCCTGCGCCGGCGTGACCGTCACGGTATCGGCTAGGCCGACAGCTGCCATCAGGGAATCGACTTTGTGGTAGCCGCGGGTATCGCGCTCGGTATGAACCCCCAGGTAGAGGTTAATCTTTGCCGGCGCAGTAAGGATGAGGGACCGATCGGTCACCGTTAATGCTCCTCGAGCTGGTTGCCGAGCGGAGTAAAGATGTGCTCGCCGCTCTCGGGGTCGAACAGTTCAACCTGACCGGTAAGGACGTCGATGTACTGGTAGGACTGACGCGACTTGCGGCCGCGGCGCTCGTCAACCTCGACGATAAAGACAGCCGGGTGGACGCTCTTGATGGTACCCATGCGCTCGACAACGCGGGTACGGCCCATGTTGGCCTTCACCTTGACGCGATCGCCCACCATATCGGTCAGCTTCTCGTGGATGTCGTCGACGTAATTGACTTCCATCTCTTCCATGAACAGGGCCTCCAGAAGGTGCAATTCAAAAAGGGGATAATACCCCTAAGATAGACAAAACTCTAATACTATAGCACCCTGTTACAACCCCACGCAAGTAGCTAATTAGGCTACTTACAGATTGTCGGTATCGAGGACAATGGTGAACGGGCCGTCGTTGACCAGGTCGACTTTCATGTCGGCGCCAAAGATGCCGTGCGCCACGTGGTCGACGTCCTGGGCGACGAGCGTCAGAAAGTACTCATAAAGCTCGTTGGCGACATCGGGCGCGCCAGCATCCGTAAACGACGGACGACGGCCGTGGCGGCAATCGGCAAACAGCGTAAACTGCGACACCACGAGCACCTCGCCGTCGACATCGGCAAGCGCCAAGTTAGTCTTGCCGTTCTCGTCCTCGTTGATACGCAGCCCGCGGAGCTTGCCCCATAGTTTATCGGCCTCGGCACGCGTATCGCCATGGCCCACGCCCAGCAATACCAGATAGCCGCGCCCAATGCGGCCCACGCACTCGCCGTCGACCGTCACACCGGCGTTGAGCACGCGCTGCACCACCGCACGCACGGCCTACTCCTCGCCCGTGAGTTTGGCGGACAGGTGCTCGAGTGCATGGAAACGATGGCTGATGGCGTTCTTCTCGTCCGCTGTGAGCTCGGCCATAGTCTTGCCCGGCGTATCGACCGGCAGGAACAGCGGGTCGTAGCCAAAGCCGTGGTCGCCGCGGCCCTCGTGTGCGATAACGCCCTCGCAGGCGCCCTCGCCATAGGTGACCAGGCCGTCTTGGTCGATGAGCGCAACGACACTCATAAAGCGTGCGGTGCGATCCTCGTCTGCCACGCCTTCCAGATTAACGAGAAGTTTGGCATTGTTGGCGGCATCATCGCCGTGTACGCCCGCATAACGCGCGCTATACACACCCGGCTCGCCGTCCAGCGCATCGACGACCAAGCCGGAATCGTCGGCGATGGCCATAAGGCCCGTCTCCTCGACCGCAGCCTGCGCCTTGATGATGGCGTTCTCCAAAAACGTCGTGCCGTTTTCCTCGGGGTCCTCAAAATCGCCCAGCTGGCCGAGCGCCACAAAGCGCACCTCGGGCATGACCTTGCCCAAAATGGCCTCGATCTCGGTGAGCTTATGGGCGTTACCCGTGGCCACAACAATGGTCGCCGCCGGGTCGAGGGTGTCGATGTCAATCTTCTCAAGTGCCATAGCTGGCCTCCTTGTCTCTTATAGCAATGCCGTGTAGAGGACGACGAGGGCCTCGGCCTCTCCCCTCTCAATCAACGGCAGTCTTATACTTCGGCGTTTTCGCAGATTAAACCTGCCAAAATCAACATCCCCTTTTGGCAGGTTAGGCGAGGGCTTGACGCTGAAGCTCGATGAGCTCGGCGATGCCCTTGTCGCCCAGATCGAGCAGGGCGTTGAGACGCTTGCGGTCGAAGGGCGCCTGCTCGCCGGTACCCTGGAGCTCGATCATCTCGCCGGAGTCGGTGGCGACGAGGTTCATGTCGACCTCGGCGTGGCTGTCCTCGGAATAATCCAAGTCGAGCAGGGTGTTGCCGTCGACGACGCCCATGGAAATAGCGGCAACCTGACCGGTAAGCGGAATGCGCTCGAGCTTGCCCGCCTCGACCCACATGGCAAGGGCGTCGTGCAGCGCCACCCAGGCGCCGGTGATGCTCGCCGTACGCGTGCCGCCATCGGCCTGGATCACATCGCAGTCAACGGTAACGGTGTACTCGCCGAGCGCCTTCATGTTGACAACGGTGCGCAGGCTGCGGCCGATCAAGCGCTCGATCTCCATGGAACGGCCCTTGCGGTTGGCATGTTCGCGCTTGCAGCGCTTGCCGGTCGACGCCGGCAGCATCGCATATTCCGCCGTTACCCAACCGGCCTTGGCGCCCTTGCGCCAGCCCGGAACGCCCTCCTCGATGGTGGCGGCGCACAGCACGCGCGTGTCGCCAAACTCTGCCAGGCACGAGCCGTAGGCGTGCTTCATGACGCCGCGAGTGAGCTTAACGGGACGCAGCTCGTTTGCGGCGCGGCCGTTGGCGCGGTTGACCTGCATATATTCCATGGAACTATCCTTTCGGCAAAAGAGTGGCGAAGACTCCGGCGACATTGCGTGCCTAACCGAGTTCGTCGATATCGACATGCTCGATGCTTTTGAGCGGCTGGCCAAAGATAAAGCTGCCCGCCACCGCAAACTCGGCAATGTTGTCGGACGTGGTGGCAAAGCGATGCTGCGGCTCGGCGGTGTTGCCCGCCAGCTGCTCACGGCGCGTGAGGATATCGGTCAGCTCGCGGGTGGTCTCCTCGGCGGAGCTCACCACGCGCACCCCGGGCCCCAACGCATGACGGATGGGGCCCACCAGCAACGGAAAGTGCGTACAGCCGAGCACCACGGTATCGATGCCACGATCGTGCAGTGGCTCGACTGTGGCGTTGACCAGCGCGCGAACGGCTGGCGTATCAAAAATATCCTCGTTCTCGAGCCACTGCTCCTGCAGATGCGCACCCGAGGCGAGCTCGTGCTCGACAACCTCGACAAAGCTCGAGGCAGGGCAGCCATACACGTCCACGCCGGCATCCAAGTCCTGGATGGCGCGCGTGTAGGCGCCCGAGCGGATGGTGAGGTTGGTGGCGAGCACGCCCACACGGCGCGTGCGGGTGCTGTTGATGGCGGCACGCGCGCCCGGCGCAATTACGCCAATCACGGGGGCATCGAGCACCTGCTGAGCCAGACGAAGCGCCGCTGCCGTCGCCGTATTACAGGCGATGACCATGATCTTGACGTCGTGTCTCGAAAGCCATCGCCCCGCCTGTAGCGCAAACGAGCGCACCTCGTCCTCGGTGCGGGTGCCGTAAGGGCAGCGCTTGGTATCGCCAAAGTAGTAGACGGACTCGTGCGGAAGCGCCGTCGCAATCGCGCGCGCAACCGTCAAGCCGCCCAGGCCCGAGTCGAACACGCCGATGGGGCGCGTATCACCGGCCAGATTCTCGATATCGGACATTACCTCACCAGATTCTCTCTCGAAAAGATATGGCCAAGCGTAACGGCACCGCGCTATGAACGGGCCGCGACGAGCAGCTCCGCCGTCGCCGCCCAGCCGTCAACGATCCTGCCACGTGTGACAAAGGCGTTATCGCAGGACGCAAGAAACTCGGACGCGCCGGCGCTGGTCAGACCGTTCTCGACCAGGCAGAACGTGCCCACGTGGTCGGCCATGTAGAAATCAGACTCGGAATCGCCGAGTGCCAGCGTCTCGTCGCGCTCGATGCCCAGATGCTCGCAGAAACGCGCGACCGCCACGCCCTTGTCGAGACCCGACGGATTGATGTTAAAGGCACGACCGTCCTCGACGCGATCGAGCTCGAGGGTCGTCGGCTTGGACAGATGAGTCAAGTGGCCGTTGCAGGCCCAGACCAGACCGCAGCCGGCCTCGTCGAGGATGGCCTGCGCCTCGTCATCGGGAATATCGCCGCGCATGCCGACGGTAACCTCGCGGTACTTATAGCCAGTCGACATGTCGTTGTGGTACTCGATCTTGTGCGGCCAGCGAGCGAGAATCTTCTCGCACACGCCGGTCTGCTCAATCACCTGGTGCGGCGTAAGGCCGCAGGCGGGGTCGTAAGGCATGTCGCCGGTCAGATACTCCCAGTCGTTGGCCTTGAGGTCGTACATGACCAGGCCACCCATCTCGCCAATGTAGGAGTTGAGGCCGAGCACGCGGGCATCTTCGTGGATCATGGTGCGGTTGCGACCCGAGGTGGGAATTACCTGGATGCCAGCGCGGGCAAGCGCCACGACGGCCTCGACGAGCTTGGTCGAGGGATTGCCGTCGTTGTCGCGCAGCACGCACGAGCCGGGCGCGAGCATCGTGGCGTCCAGATCGGTAAAGACGTACTTGACCTTGGCAAGGCGCTCGCGCATCTCGCCCGAAAGCTCGGCAACGGTCGGCAGGGTGTTGTGGGACATGGTCACTCCATTTATTACGTAGAAAAGACTTAATCTTGGTACCGCGTTTTCCCTAAGGTGAACACGCTTGAGAGGCACCGCATCATCGGGCGTCGATGATTCGCAAACGCCATCCTAAAGGCAGCGGCGCTTAGGCGTCGTACGCCGCAAGGATGCGCTTGAGAACCGAGCCATCACGCTCGCAGGGCTCGGGTCCGTTCTTGCGCAGCATGCACTCCTCCTCGCCCTTGCCGGTCACGATAACCACAGCGGGGCGGTCGGTCTCGCGCACGGCCGTCTCGATAGCGGCGGCGCGGTCGCACACGATCTGCCAGTTATCGTTTCCCTGCGCCTGGACATTGCGCGCAATCTCGGCGCAGATGTCCTCGACGTCCTCGGGGCCCGGGTCATCCTCGGTAATCACGATGCGATCGGCGTATTTGCCGGCAGCGATACCCATCGTAGTACGGCGATCGACACCCTTGCCTCCCGTTGCACCAAAGACAACCGCCAGCTCGCGCTCGGGATAGTTCTCGCGCAGGTCGCGCAAAAGCGTCTCGAGGCTCATGCCGTTGTGCGCATAGTCAACGACGCCCAAAATCTTGCCCGATGCAGACGGATAGAGCTCCATGCGACCGGGAACAAAGACGCCCTCAAAGCCATGGACGATGCCCTCTTCGGAAATGCCGAGGGCCTCGGCGCAGGCAATAGCGGCAAGCGCATTGGACACGTTGAACTTGACGGGCGTGGGGATCACGATGTCACGCGTAAAGCGCGGCGTGCGGACCGTGGCGATCACGCCGCAATCGCCGTTGCGAATGGCCAACGCACGCACGTCGGCGCGTCCATCGGTCAGCGAGAACGTCACCGTGCGCTCGCAGCGGGACGCCGCCTCGAGCACGCGGTCGACGTGGTCCATATCGAGGTTGACCACGGCAAAGCGGCTCTGCGAAAAAATCTTGAGCTTGCTGGCAAAGTAATCCTCGAGCGTGGGGTGCTCGATCGGCGAGATATGGTCCTCACCGATATTGGTAAAGGCGCCCACTTCAAAGTCAATCTTGCCCGTACGCTCGTATTTGAGGCCCTGGCTCGACGCCTCCATGACCAGCCACGGAGCGCCCGCCTCGGCGGCATGTGCGATACGCGACTGCAAAAGGAAGGACTCGGGGGTCGTTAGCTTAGAAGGACCGGCCTCGATACCGTCATCGAACTCGATACCCGTGTTGAGGGCTGGTCGATGACGGCCCGTGAGCTTAGCCTCGTTGGCGAGAATGCCACGCAGATAAAAGCTGCAGGTCGACTTGCCCTTGGTGCCCGTAAAAGCGCAGACCTTCACCTTGCCCGAGGGATGACCGTAATAGGCGTCCGCCACCACAGCGAGCGTACGGCGGATATCGTTGACGATCACAGCGGGAATATCGACGTCGTAATCAACCTCGGACACGTACGCCACGGCGCCTTCGGCAATCGCCGAGACCAGATACTCGGGCTTGAACGCACGGCCCTTGCAGACAAACAATGTGCCCGGACGTACCTGGCGCGAGTCGTCGGTCGCAAACTCGATGCGCTGGTCGCAAAGAGTATCCGGCTTGGAAACAACAAGGGCCTCGGCCTCGAGCAGCTCCACATAGCGCATCAAAGCCAGCTTCTCCTTCGTCGTACCCGACATATAACGACCTTTCTCGCTAAACCTAACCTTAAAAGAGCAAAAACCGTCCCAGATGAATCCGGTCGCGCCCCTGTATTATCAACCATCCTAATATGCCACCTGACCTTGCGAGTGTCTCAGCACCCTAAAAACTTGCAAGGACCAGCGCACGGTTAATTCGAAATAACAAAACCCCCGCCCTACAAATGCGCGCGATGCGGGGATGACCAGTGAGTTTGTCATGCTCTACAAGGACACGTCGCTGCTTTCGAGCGTCGGCGTCATGGAACTCATGCTGTTCTCCAAAAACCTCACGGCCACCACGGGCAACATCACACCCTACATTTGCGCCGCACTCTACTATCTGGTTGTGACGATTCCGCTCATCCACGTCGTCGCCAAGGTAGAGCACCGCCTTGCCAAGCGCGGCAAGCGCTAGCCCCTCTCGCGCTCTCGCACACAGTAATCGTCGCAGTCACGGCCCGCCGCTTCACCCAACGTGCGGGCCGTGGTTTTTCGGTCCCCTCGGCGCTTATGCCCCATCACGAAGCAAAAGATTGGCATGATAGTAAGGATTGATTGATATCGACTGCTGCAAACCTTGCGGCAGCGCACCTAAGCCGTCAGCAGAAAGGATCTTGCATGTGCGGTTTTGTCGGTTTTACCGGTACAGATGAACAGAGTGAGCTGGTTCTCACGGCCATGATGAATCGCATCATCCATCGCGGGCCGGATATGGGTGGCCAGCACATCGTCGATAACGTCGCCCTCGGCTTCCGCCGTCTTTCGATTCTCGACCTTTCCGAGGCTGGCGCTCAGCCCATGTCGAGCGATGACGGCAAGGTCACCATCGTCTTCAACGGCGAGATCTACAACTTCCAGGAGCTTCGCGCCGAGCTCGAGGCTGCCGGCTACGTCTTCCACTGCAACGCCGACACCGAGGTCCTGGTGCACGGCTACGAGGAGTGGGGCGAGGACCTGGTCAACCGCCTGCGCGGCATGTATGCGTTCGTGATTCACGACCAGAACAGGAACAAGCTCTTCGGCGCCCGTGACATCTTTGGCATCAAGCCGTTCTATTACTACCGGGCCTCCGACGGCTCGCTGCTGTTTGGCTCCGAGATCAAGAGCTTCCTGGACCACCCCAAGTTTGAGAAGGCCGTCAACCGCGACGCGCTGCGTCCCTACCTCACGCTGCAGTTCCCTGCCACGGAGGAGACGTTCTTTAAGGGCGTGTTCAAGCTTGCCCCCGCGCATTGCTTTACGTACGACCTTACGACCAACACTATGGACATCAAGCGCTACTGGAGCTGCGACTTTACCGATGACAACTCCAAGAGCTTCGAGGAGTACGTGGACGAGTGCGACAAGGTCGTGCACGAGAGCGTTGCCGCGCACCGCATCGCCGATGTTAAAGTTGGCTCATTCCTCTCCGGCGGCGTCGACTCCAGCTACATTGCCGCCTGCCTCATGCCCGACACCACGTATTCCGTCGGCTTTGACTACAAGAACTTCAACGAGACCAACTACGCCGCCGAGCTTTCCGACAAGCTTGGCATTAAGAACGTGCGCAAGATGATCACCGCCGACGAGTTCTTCGACGCGCTACCCGATATCCAGTACCACATGGACGAGCCGCAATCGAACCTCTCCAGCGTACCGCTGTACTATCTGGCACAGATGGCCGCCGAGGAAGTTACCGTCGTCCTTTCGGGCGAGGGCGCCGACGAGCTGTTTGCCGGCTACGAGTGGTACGAGGACACCCCCGAGATGCGATCCTTCAAGAAGCGCGTGCCGCTCGGCGTGCGCCGTGCCCTGGGCTCGCTCGTTCAGCATCTCCCCTACTTTAAGGGTCACAACTTCCTGACCAAGTGCGCCGAGGTCCCCGAGCGCTGGTACGTGGGCCAGGCAAAGGTGTTCGACCCGTCCGAGGTTGACGAGGTTCTCAAGCCAGCTTACGACACCGGCAAGAACGCCTCCGAAATGTGCGCAGAGTACTACAAGCAGGTCCCCGACTGCTGCGAGCTCTCTAAGAAGCAATATCTGGATATGAACATGTGGCTTCCGGGCGACATTCTGCTCAAGGCAGACAAGATGTGCATGGCGCACTCCCTGGAGCTCCGCGTTCCGTTCCTGGACAAAAAGGTCATGGAGTTCGCCGAGCATATTCCCGCCAACTACCGTGTCAACGAAGAGGGCTGCAAGCTTGTCCTGCGCCACGCCGCCAATCGCACGCTGCCCGATGAGTGGGCAACACGCAAGAAGGTTGGCTTCCCGGTGCCAGTTAAGTTCTGGCTGCGCGAGCAGAAGTACTACGACTACGTCAAGGAGTACTTCACCGCACCGTGGGCTGCCGATTTCTTTGACACCGATGCGCTCATGAAGCTGCTCGACGATCACTTTGAGGGCCGCGCGCTCAACCAGCGCAAGATCTATACCACGCTGACGTTCCTCATTTGGTACAAGCGCTTCTTTATCGACGAGAACAAGGGCACCGAAGTCGCCGCTTAGATTTCGTTATGAATTAGCGGTGAACCCCGCAGGGTTTCCGCTATACTCAATTCCCGCGGGCGATTGGCGCAACGGTTAGCGCAGGTGCTTTACACGCACAAGGCTGGGGGTTCGAATCCCTCATCGCCCACCACTGAATTGGAAACGGTCCTCGCAAGGGGACCGTTTTTGTTTGCGCCCGGTGCATGGGATTCGAACCCGCAAGGGTGCGGAGCTGAGGAAACGCGAAGCGTTTTCCAGCGCAGCACGCGAGGAGCGGAGCGACGAAGCGGGGCGCGGGCGGCGCCAGCCGCACGCGGACATCCCTCATCGCCCACCACTTGATTGAAAAGGCTCCCAGCGATGGGGGCCTTTCTTTTATGCACACGGCCTATCCCAGCCATGGCAAATCGATAGCAAAACGGGCTCCAGTTCGCCCAATCGTGCGCCAAACGGCACGTGACGGTCTGGAACCCGCTTCAAATTGCTATGCCTGATGACGCTAAGCAAAAACACCCGCCAGGATCTCGATTAAGCTGTCCACGTCGGCTTCCTCGCACACGAGCGGCGGCAAGAAGCGCAGTGTATGTGCACCCGTAGCGTTAATCACCGCACCAGCCACCAATGCGCGAGCCACAACGTCGTGCGCATCACCCGCAGCATCGTCCAAATCGCAGCCGAGCATTAGGCCGCGACCGCGCACCTCGGTAACATGCGGCAGCTTGGCGAGCCTTGCCTCCATATAGGTACCCACCTTGGCGGCATGGTATGCGTAGTCACCGCGCACAAGCGCGGAGAGCGTCGCGGCACACGCCGCGATGGCCAAGCAGCTGCCGCCGAAGGTCGAACCATGGTCGCCGGGCTTAAAGATGTCAGCGATTTCTTTCTTTGCCACCACGGCACCCATGGGCACGCCGTCGGCGATGCCCTTGGCAAGACTCATGATATCGGGCTCCACACCATAAGTCTGGAACGCGAACGGCTTGCCGGAGCGGAAAATACCACACTGGACCTCGTCGGCGATAAGCACGGCACCCACCTCGTGTGCCAAGTCGCGTGCCGCAGCCATAAACTCCTCGGTCATGGGATGCACACCGCTTTCGCCCTGGATCGGCTCGAGCATCACAGCGCAAATCTCGCTTCCCAGCTGCTTAAAGATTGCGTGCAGTTCATCTACATCGTTGGGTGT
The DNA here is from genome assembly GCF_052064015.1 of Collinsella sp. HCP3S3_D1. NCBI lineage: Bacteria > Bacillati > Actinomycetota > Coriobacteriia > Coriobacteriales > Coriobacteriaceae > Collinsella > Collinsella sp. HCP3S3_D1. The sequence goes on along the minus strand of NZ_JBQHWK010000018.1, from coordinate 28,409 downwards.
GCATGCCACAAAGCCACCCGGCAGCGGGCGGAAACTGTCCTGCAGCCAATCCTGCATGGTCGCCGCAATGGTCTCGAGCGTACGACCATGAAATCCGCCGCGCATACACACGATGGTGTTGCCACCGTTGCCAGCACGTTTGGCATACAGACGCGCGAGCTTCATAGAGCCCTCGTTGGCCTCGGCACCGGAATTGGCAAAGAACGTCTCCCACACCTGCTCGCCCGCAGTCGGAGCGCCAAGCGCCGCCGCCGTGGTCTCGTCGCCAGCGGCAATCGCGTCGGCAAGCACGCGCGCACCGTCCGCATCGTCGTTGGCGAGCTTGGACAGCAACGCCGCGACCTGGCCGCGCTGCTCAATGTAGAAGTAGTTGGAGACATGCAGGAGCTTCTTGGCCTGGGCCTCGAGCGCCGAGAGCACCGCCGGATTGCCGTGGCCTAGGCTGCATACGCCAATACCTGCAAGAAAATCGAGATATTCGCGACCATCGTCGCCGGTGAGCTTCATGCCGTGGCCCTCGACAAACTCGACCGGCGAGCGGCCAAAGGTTTGCATAACGTAGTGGGATTCGAGCGATTGTTGAGCTGCAAGTGACATGAGATGCCTTTCGTTAAGCGCCAGGTGGCGCGGACTGTGGGTGTAACGGTGTGACGATTTCTAACCAGCTAGACCGTCTGGAGCTTCTCGACCTCGTCGAGGTTCTCGGTCAGGCGCGCCGCAAAGGTCGAAAGCGGGTGCGGGTGCGTATCAAATTCGTAGGCCGTCTCGGTAGAGTGGATCACGGTGCCGACGCCGGCATCGGTCAGCAGCTCCAGGAGCAGCGAATGCGGCGTGGTACCGTTAATGATGTGAGCGCGAAATACGCCGCCGACAAGCGCATCGACGGCCGCGCGCAGTTTGGGAATCATGCCCTTATCGACCTCGCCACCGTAGAGCATCTCATTAACCTCGTCGAGCGTTAGGTTGGAGATGAGCGAGTCTTTATCGCTAAAGTCCTTGTACAGGCCGTCGACGTCGGTCAAAAAGATCGCCTTGTGCGCGTGGAGCGCCGCCGCAACGGCACCGGCGGCGGTGTCGGCGTTGATATTGAAGAAGCCACCGTCCTCCCCCGCCGCGACGGTAGCGATGACGGGAATATACTCGCTATCGAGCAAGTTCTCGATGTAGTCGGTGTTGACATGCGTCACTTTGCCCACGCGTCCGAGCTCGGGGTCGAGCGGCTCGGCGATGAGCGTGCCGGCGTCGCTGCCCGATACGCCCACGGCCAAGTTACCGTGGTGGTTGATTGCCGCCACCAGCTCTTGGTTAACCTTGCCGCCCAGCACCTCGCGCACGATATCCATGGTCGCCGGCGTGGTCACGCGCTGGCCGTTCTTAAACTCGACGGGCATATCGTAATGGCTCAGCGCCTCGTTGATGGCTTTACCGCCGCCATGCACGATGACGGGGCGCATGCCGATAATCTTGAGCAAAACGATGTCGCTCATCACGTCGCGACGCAGTTGCTCGTCTACCATGGCGGCCCCGCCATACTTGATAACGACCGTCTTGCCGGTCAGGTTTTTAATCCACGGCAGCGCTTCGAACAGCAGCTGCGCAGTTGCTTCGTTGGATTCGCCCGAACGACAATCGCGTGCGAATTTCATAATCTACCTCGTCTTTCGTATCGTTATCGCGCTGTGCTCCGCTGCCCGCAATCGCGGCGAGATGCGCAGCGTGCCTGGAGTCTAGGAGCGGTAGTCACCATTGATTGAGATGTACTCGTGCGTGAGGTCACAGGTCCACACGGTCGTTGCCGCGTCGCCTGCGCCCAGGTCGGCCGAAATCACGATCTCGGGCGCCTCAAAACGTCGCAGGGCCTCGTCCTCGTCAAAAGGAACAGTCAGGCCATCGCGGCAGACGGGCATGCCCATCATGTCGATGGAAACGTCTTCCTGATTAAACTTTACGCCGCACTTGCCGAGCGCCATGGCAACGCGACCCCAATTGCAGTCGTGGCCAGCGATGCAGGTCTTGACGAGCGGCGAGTTGGCGACGGCACGGGCGGCGATATCGGCTTCCTCGTCGTTGGCGGCGCCGGTGACGTTAACCGTCACGAGCTTTGACGCACCCTCGCCATCGGCCGCGATGTTACGCGCCAGGCTCTCGCACACCTCGTGCACGGCAAAGGCCAGCTCGTCAAAGGCGTCAGTGCCCTCGACGATGGCCTCGGCATCCGCGGCGGCAGCGCCAGAAGCCAGCATGATACAGGTGTCGTTGGTCGAGGTATCGGAATCGACCGTCACTTTATTAAAGGTCTGTGTAACGGTCGAGAGCAGTAGGGTGTGGAGCGCCGCCGACTCGACGGGGGCATCGGTAGTAATGACCGCGATCATGGTGGCCATATTGGGCATGATCATGCCCGATCCCTTGCACATGCCGCCCACCGTATAAACGTTGCCCACATGGCCCACAGCCTCACTGCGGTAGCGAACGGCATACTCCTTGGAATGCGTATCGGTCGTCATGATGGCACGGGCTGCATCGGCGCCGCCATGGGCAGAGAGTGCCTCGTAGGCGGACGGAATTGCCGTCTCAAACGTGTCGATCGGCAGAATCTGTCCGATCACGCCCGTGGAGGCAACTAAAATCTGTTGGGGTTCACAGCCAATGACCTGCGAGGCGATATTGCACGTCTCGCGCGCACAGGCAAGGCCGGTCTCGCCCGTGGCGGCGTTCGCGTTGCCGGAGTTGATTGAAACACCGGCGATGATGCCATAGCCCTTGTCCGTACCGCCCAGGTTGGCACGGCTCACCTGCACGGGCGCCGCACAAAAGCGGTTAGTCGTAAACACGCCGGCCCCGGGACAGGGTTTATCGGGCACAACGAGCGCGTAATCCAGGCGCTCGGGATTCTTGCGGAATCCGGCATGGATGCCCGCCGCCTTAAAGCCGGCTGCCGCCGTTACGCCGCCCTCTACGGCACGAATCTTGATATCGAACTGCTCAGCATTCATCGTCTTTACGACTCCTTATGTCAAACAAAAAATGGGCATCGGTTGGTGCGCCATGCCAGCCACAATCATGAGACCAGCTTAAAAGTGGCGCCAAACTCGATACCCGACTACCAAATCGTTAATAATCGAATGTGCTACACCGGGCACGCCACTGTGGGCAAGCCTCGTCGCTCGTCAAAACCAAAGACGATGTTGGCGCACTGGACCGCCTGGCCCGCAGCGCCCTTGCACAAATTGTCGATGGCGCCCGTCGCCACCAGCACGCCCGCACGCTTGTTGAGCGCAAGGCCGATCTGGGCGGCATTGGTACCGACAACCGAAGCCGTCTTGGGTTGCTGGCCGGCATCGAGCACGCGCACAAAGGTACGACCGGCGTAGAACTTCTTGTAATGGTCGACGGCATCCTCAAGAGTCAGCGCTTCGAGAGCCTGCGTTGCGAGCGGCAGCGTCACCGTAGAGAGCAGGCCGCGCTTGAGCGGTGCCAGGTGCGGAGTAAAGACGACGCGATCGGTAAGGCCCAGAATTTGCTCGATTTCTGGCGTATGGCGATGTTTTCCTACGCCATAGGCCTCCAGATTCTCGTCCGCGCTGCAAAAATGGGTGCGGGTGTTGCACGACTTACCAGCACCCGTCACGCCACTGATGGCGTCGACGACTACGGGGCCGCTCTGGGCCACCCAGCCCGCACGCACGGCAGGCGCGGCAGCAAGACTCGTTGCGGTGGGATAGCAACCGGCGCAGGCGACCAGTACGGGCTTTCCGTCGGCGTGGTCGGATGCAGCGGTCTCTAAGTCCTGGCAGAACAACTCGGGCAGACCGAAGGCACGTGTTTTAAGCAACTCGGGGCTCGTGTGCTCGGCGGCATACCATGTCTCAAAGACGGACGCGTCGCTCAGACGGTAATCGGCCGAAAGATCAAAGCAAGAGACACCCGACGCAAGCAGAGCAGGCACCTGTGCCATGGCAGCCGTGTGCGGCACGGCGAGAAAAACCGCATCGCAGCTCTTGAGTTCAGGGGCGTCATGCGTGGTGAAAACCAGATCGCTCACGCCAGCAAAGCTCGGATACACCGCGGACAGCAGCTGGCCGGCATCGGCGTTGGACGTAATGGCAACAAGTTCAAACTCGGGATGGCCGAGCACGAGGCGAATAAGCTCGGCACCGGCATATCCAGCCGCGCCGACGATTCCAACCTTTAAAGACATATCGGACTCCTTGTCTGCGGTCTTATGCGTCATTGCGCATTCCGCAGCCGTCGTTATGAGGTAGATTGAAACTTTAGCACCCGAGAATGCATATTTACGCAAATAATTTGTGTCTTCATGCATTGAAACATACCCGACACATTCGCTTGAAAGAATTGACAAAAAATAAGCGAGCTCTGCATTAGCCGCAGCGCATCATGCTGCTGGCCAATGCGGAGCCCACCTTATACGGAATACCAAACTTAAGGGTCGCCCAGAGCAGCCTAGAGCTCGACCGGAACCCATTCGTCGTGATTGCAGATAAAAGCCTCGGGGTCCTCGACGCTAAAGAAGACGAGCGTGGGGTCGTTAGGCCCCTCATAGTGCTCGCTCAAGCGCTCAAGATGCTTCCACCCGGCCTCGCGCATTTCATCCGAAGCCCGGTCGTCCAGACCCGCACGCCCGCGCAGGATCAACCAACCATGGCCCGGCCACCAACTCGTGGCCTCAAAGCGCTGGTTTTGCAGCAGCTCTTGCCACACATCTTTGGTGCGCGCCGTTACAAACCACAGCTTGCCGTCCTGAATCTGCGCAAACGAGAACGGACGCACATGCGGCTGCCCGTCCACGCTCGTCGCTAGGTACCACGCCGGCACCGACGTCAGATACTCCAGCACCGTATTCAATCCGTCCACGTTTCCTCCTGTCATCTGACCAGTCTTTTTGGAATGGGCAGCTAATTTGGGAAATTAAAGCTCGAGGAGCTCTTCGCTGCCGTCGATATCGCAGAACCGCGCGGCGATGTTGCGGACCGAGAAGAACGCAAGGCGGCCATCGTTGGCACTATCGTGTTGCTCGCCAATGCCCACCATATGCTTAAAGCCCGTCTGGCGCACCTTGTCACTCACGAATGCATCGTCCTCGAGTGCGGCCTCGCCAGTTAACACGATCCAGCACTCCCCCGGCTTCCAGCCCGATACCTCAAACTTGGGATTCTTGCTCAACTCCGCCCACACGTCCTTGTCGCGCGACGTGCAAAACCACAGCTTGTCGTTATCGACCATGGCAAACGAAAACGGCCTCACGCGGGGCTGATGCCCGTCGTTTGCATCGGTCGTGGCAAGATACCACGCCGGAATGCGCCTGAGATACGAGCAGACGCGCTCGAGCTGAGCCATGCGATCGATGTCGGTCATAGAGACCCCTTTCTTGCGCTCGAATCGAGCTTAGACGAGTTGGAGATTGATAACGACAACGCATGCCACCAGCAGCGCCATCGCCACCGCGGCCAGTGCATCCCCGCGGCCAAACGTAAGCGCGTGCAGACGCGTGCGTCCCCGCTCGCCGTGATAGCAGCGCGCATCCATGGCGGCCGAAAGCGTCTCGGCATGACGGAACACGCCAGCAAACAGCGGAATCGCCACACTGCCGAGCATGCGCACGCCACCGAGCGGACCGCCCGTCACGCGCGCGCCACGGCTTGCCTGTGCATCGGCCGTCTGTTTCATCTCGGTGGCAAATTGTGGCATAAACCGCAGTGCGATACCCATAATCATGCCGAGCTCGTGCGCCGGAAGCCCCACGCGCGCGAATGGTGCGAGCAGGCGCTCAAAACCCGCGGTGAGGTCGAGCGTCGGCGTGGTGAGCGTAATGACGCTCATGCCGGCCATCATCATCGTCAGACGACACGCCATAAACGTCGCAGAACGCAGCGAGCCCTCGCTCACCTGCAAAAAGCCAAACTGCCACAGGATGCGGCCACTCTGATCGGAAAACAGGTTGAGCACCGCGACCACCACGACAATCGCCAGCAGTGGTGCCATCGACGATAGGACCCGACGCAACGGAACCCGGGCCGCGACATAGACCAGCACGACAAAAATTGCGATCGGAACCAGCCCGCGGAAGCTGCCGACGGTGAGCGCAGTGATCAGAAATGCGAAACCTAGGAGCAACTTAGTGCGCGGATCCAGACGATGCAGCGCGCTTTCCCCCGGATAGTAGCTGCCAAATGAGAATGCCTCCATTAGCAGCCCTCCTCTTGCGTGGCCATCTTGGAACCAGCCTGACGCGACGCCCTCAAAGGTCCGTCCGCGCAGCCTAGCAGCATGCCGGCCAACTCGTCGGCCAGCGACTCAACCGTATAAAGCTTGTCGCAGCGGAGCGGCACACCGGCTTGCACGAGCGACAATGCCATGCGCTGCGCAGCGGGAACACCCAAACCGATCGATTTGAGCTCGTTCGCGTGCGCAAAAACCTGTGCGGGCGTTCCATCGGCAAACACCGCGCCCTCGTTCATCACAACGATACGGTCACAACAATTTGCCAGGTCATCCATGCTGTGCGAAACCATGACAACGGTCAGGCCCTCACGATGGAGCCGATCGATGAGCTCCAGGAAATCCCTGCGCGCAGCCGGATCGAGCCCCGCCATGGGCTCGTCGAGCACCAGGACCTCGGGCTCCATGGCGAGCACGCCGGCAAACGCCACGCGGCGCTGCTGACCGCCCGAAAGCTCAAAGGGGCTCTTGTCGCCTATCGCGGCAAGGTCGAGGCCCACGCGCGCAAGCGATGTTGCGACACGGCGAACAACCTCGTCTTGCGGCAGGCCAAGGTTGCGCGGGCCAAACGCCACGTCCTGCGCCACGGTCTCGGCAAATAGCTGGCGCTCGGGATACTGAAACACCACGCCGACCTTGGCCTTAACCGCGGCGGCGCCTTTCTTGCTTGATAGGTCGAGCCCCAGTGCGCAAACGCTCCCCTCCTGTGGACGAATCAGCCCGTTGAGATGCTGAACCAGCGTTGATTTACCCGAGCCGGTATGACCCGCCAGGCCCAGAAACTCGCCGCGACGCACCGTCAGCGAAACATCACGTAGCGCCCAGGGGCTGTTTGGATCGTTGCCCCAAAGAGTCTGTTTGCCCGATGCGCCCACAGTGGTCGAGCGCTTGCACCATCGGCGGCGCTCGCGGGCGCTCAGCGACCAACTATGCGAGAGGTGCGAAATCTCGATGACGGGCTCCGACGCGACCATCCCGCCGGCCGCAGAGGATACATGGTCAAGCACACGAGAATCGGATGCGGAGGGCCGCCCAGCGACGTCCGCCCCGCTCCGCTCAGCATAAACCTGTGCAATCTCGGCGACCATATCCGCCTCACGCACCTGCGCGCAAACGGATACGCCCTTCGCGCGGAGTGCCCTACCTAGACAGCACGACGCCGGCATATCCAGGTTGAGCTGGGCAAGTTCGTCCGCCCGCGTCAAGATTTCCTCGGGCGCACCGAGCATGGCAACGCGCCCCGCCCGAAACACCGCGACACGATCGGCCTCGGCGGCCTCTTCCATAACGTGCGTAATCATCACGATGGTCATGCCGCGTTCATGCAGCGCGTGACAGGCCTTCATAAGGCCCTTGCGCCCGCGCGGGTCGAGCATCGAGGAAGCCTCGTCCAAAATGAGCACGCGCGGTTCCATGGCGAGCACACCGGCAAGCGCCACGCGCTGCTTTTGGCCGCCCGAAAGTGCATGGGTCTCGTGGCGCTCAAAGCCCACCAGGCCCACACCCTTCAGCGCCTCGCGTACGCGCTGCGCAATTTGCGCCGATGGCACGCCAAGGTTTTCGGGACCAAACGCAACGTCATCTTCGACAAGCATTGCCACCAGCTGATCATCGGGATTCTGGAACACCATGCCCGCGGTCGAACGAATGTCGTAGACCAACTCGGGATCGGATGCATCCATGCCGTTGATACGCACCGTTCCTGCATCGGGTTGCAGCAGCGCATTCAGATGCTTGGCAAACGTCGACTTGCCCGACCCATTGCCGCCGAGGATGCAGAAAAACTCGCCATCCTCGATGTTCAGATCGATACCGTCGAGCGCCGGCGTGACACCGTCATAGCTAAAGGAAACGCCTCGACAATCAATCATGCGCGGCCTTTGACCTGGTTCTTTTTAGGCGTGATGAGGTTGGAGACCGCCTTGTACACTGCAAGCGTGAGCACCGAGTTGAGCACGGTCTTGATAAGGTTGAACGGCAGCACGGCAGGAACCATGAGCGGAGCGATCGCATCGACCGAGCCATACCAGAACCATACGCCAATGGTAAGGTTTGCGACCATAGACAGCGCCGTAGCGGCAATGACGCCGAACACCAGGCCAATCACGGCACCCTTATAGGTATGCATCTTCTGGTAGACGATAGTCGCGGGCAGAATGTAGCCCAGCGTGGCAACCAGGTTCATAAGCGCGCCGACCCAGTCACCCGTGGTGAGCGCGTGAATAACGATAGCCATAGCGGCAACAACAGTACCGGCGCCGGGACCATACGCAAACCCGCACACCATCGCCGGCACCAGCGACGGGTCGTAGGTCAAAAACGGCGCCGAAGGAAGGATGGGCAGCTGCACGTACATAAACAGGGCGCCCAAGGCGCACATCAGCGCCATGGTAACGAGCTGTTTGGTGCTCCACCTATTCGTGTTCTCAAAATGGATATGCTGCGACTGTTCAGACATAAGATCACCTGCCTCTTTCATCCGGACTCTAACCGTTGGTACTGGGATCTCACCAGTTCAGCCGGCATGCGAACCAACGCACGTACGGGTCGCGGACTCATCGGCTCGGACGCAGGTATCTCGCCTGCGCCACGGCACCCCTCTGGCACCGTCCGATTTACCGCCAGTGGGGAATTACACCCCGCCCTGAAACAGCAATTCCAAGTCTAGCACGGGCAGGCTTTCGCGCAAGTATACCAAAGGTAATTTGTGGTGGGGATCAGTTGCCGCAACAACCACGTTCCCCACCCTCCCCAAAGTAACGCGCTTTTCGCGGCAAAGCCGCGAAACAGCGAAAGGGACACGTACCCCCATCAACCATGTCCTTCTCCGCGAGCCGACCTCAAGGCCGTAAACGTAGGGAATCCGGGGGCGTGACGGGGCTTCTCTCCGGAACATTCCGCAGGACGCAAAGAGGCTCCGCAGCGCGAAGCGCGATGCGGAGCCTCTTTGCATGTCCGAGGACGTTCCGGAGAGAAACCCCGTCACGCCCCCGGGATTCCCGGTGGGAGTTCTAGACCTTGTCGGCCTTAGTACATACCGCCGCCCTGCTGACCAGCGGTAGCAGCAGCGATAGCATCCTCAAGCTGAGTGTTCTTGGGCACATCGGAAACCGTGGCCTCGGTGATGAGGATCAGGCTGGCGACAGAAGCAGCGTTCTGCAGGGTGACGCGGCTGACCTTGACGGGGTCGAGGACGCCCATCTCGATCATGTCGCCCCACTCGCCGCTGGCAGAGTTGAGACCCTGGCCAGCGGGCAGCTCGGCGACCTTGTCGACCACGACAGCGCCCTCAAAGCCAGCGTTCTTGGCAATGGTTGCGACCGGAGCGGTCAGAGCCTTCTTGACGATGTCGACGCCGATCTTCTCCTCGGGGTCGTCGATCTCGACTGCATCGAGCGCAGGCACAGCGTCCATGAAGGCGACGCCGCCGCCAGCGACAATGCCCTCCTCGACAGCAGCGCGGGTTGCCTGCAGGGCGTCCTCGACGCGGTGCTTGATCTCCTTGAGCTCGGACTCGGTGGCAGCGCCGACCTTGATGACGGCAACGCCACCGGAGAGCTTGGCCAGGCGCTCCTGGAGCTTCTCGCGGTCGAAGTCAGAGGTGGTGTTCTCCATCTCGCCCTTGATCTGAGCAATACGGGCGTCGATGGCCTCCTTGGAGCCAGCGCCGCCGACGATGACGGTGTTATCCTTGGAGATGGTGACGGACTTAGCGGTACCGAGCATATCGGCGGTGATGTCAGCGACCTTCACGCCCAGCTCGTCCAGAGCAGCCTGACCACCGGTGAGGACGGCGATGTCCTCAAGAATGCGCTTGCGGCGATCGCCGTAGCCCGGAGCCTTGACGGCGCAGACGTTGAGGGCGCCGCGGATCTTGTTGAGGACGAGGGTGGGCAGAGCCTCGCCGTCGATATCCTCAGCGATGATGAGCAGGCCACGGCCAGCGCGCTGGACAGCCTCGAGAACAGGCATGATGTCCTGGACGCTGGAGATCTTCTGGTCGGTGATGAGGATGTACGGATCCTTCATCACGGCCTCCATGCGGTCGTTGTCCGTGACGAAGTAAGCGGAGACGTAGCCCTTATCGAACTGCATGCCCTCGACGGTGTCGATGGTGATGTCGAACGTCTGGGAATCCTCGACGGTGATGACGCCGTCCTTGCCCACGACTTCCATGGCCTCGGCGATCTTCTCGCCGACCTCGGGGTCACCGGCGGAGATGGTACCGACGGAAGCAATCTGCTCCTTGGTCTCGACCGGCTTGGCCTGCTTCTTCATCTCGGCGACGGCGGCGTTGACGGCCTTGTCGATGCCGCGACGGATGGCCAGCGGGTTGGCGCCAGCGGCGACGTTGCGAAGACCGTCGTTAACGATGGCCTGAGCGAGCAGGGTTGCGGTGGTGGTGCCGTCACCCACGGTGTCGTTGGTCTTGGTGGCGACCTCCTTCACCAGCTGGGCACCCATGTTCTCGATGTTGTCCTCGAGCTCGATCTCCTTGGCGACGGAAACACCGTCGTTGGTGATGGTCGGGGCACCGAACGTGCGCTGCAGGGCGACATAGCGACCCTTGGGGCCCATGGTGACGGTAACGGCATCGGCCAGAGTGTTGACGCCCTTGGCGAGCTTAGCGCGGGCATCGGTATTGAACGTAATGTTCTTTGCCATGGTAGGTAATCCTCCAAAAGAAATGTGACTCACGTCGCCGCTTCCGAGTCCTATGCGGCGACCGCGTTCAAAGACGAATCAGAGAGCCTGATGAGACTAGGCCTCGACGACGGCGTAAATGTCGTCGGCGCGCATCAGCAGATACTTCTCGCCGTCGACCTTGACCTCGTTGCCACCGAACTTGCCGTAGATGACAACGTCGCCTTCCTTGACGTCCATGGGGATGCGCTCACCCTTGTCGTTGACCTTGCCAGCGCCAACGGCAATGACGGTGCCGCGCTGCGGCTTCTCCTGAGCGTTGCTGGCGATATACAGACCAGAAGCGGTCTTCTGCTCGGCCTCGTCGGGCTTGACCAGAACACGATCTGCAAGCGGCTTCAAAGACGACATGCTTGTCTCCTCCTTTTTGGGCCGCGTGGTTATGCCACGCGAATTAACCCTATTTGTTTGCGTACGCGTTGAATGGTACCCACGAATGGCGGGTTATACAACACAGAGTCAAAAAATCTTATTTTTTGGCACTTAGATTTTCTGAATGCCGGGGGGATAACTTGTGCGCAGCTCCCGTGTGGCGCCGGAGGGGCGGGGCATAAGGTTTCCTGCTCGGGCAGTCCTGCTCGCACGAAGGCCACATTACGTGGCCTTCGGCTCGTGCGGAACTCGCGATAAACCTTATGCCCCGCCCCTCCGGAGCCACACGGGAGCCAGGTTAACTAGTTCGGGCGCGGCATTCAGAAACGCCAGTGCAGCAAAATGGCGATGCGGATAGGAACATGGGCATGGCTTTCGCTGCACGCACGGGTCCCCTGGGGAGCACCGTGCATTTTTGGGAGTATTCAGCAGACCAGGATGGCTGTATACGCGCCAGACACATCTTATTGGTCCCAAGGACGCCTTCGACCGGCGATTTGGGTCGGCAGGCAGACCCCATCAGGGCATAAAGGCATGCCTCGTGCCTGCCCGGACGCCAAAATGACGTCAATCCCCATGACATTACCCGACCGCAACGGCGCCGGCAGAGCTCGCAGTGCTGAATACTCCGTTTTTTGCACGGCCCAGGCGGGGGTACATCAGGGCCAGAAAGAACATCCCAACCTTTTTATGCAATCTGTAATGGGAAGTATGCAAAACACCATGAGGCAGCATTGCAAATGTCCAATTTGAACGCGCGGGGCAGCAGCGCCTCCACCCCACGCACAAATCCGGCAGAGCAGGGACGCTCATAACGAGTCCCCACCGATATGCAGACGTGGCTCGAGCGCCATCCCAAAATAAGTCGCCCGGGCCGCGTTTAACGACACGGCATGAGCATCAGCGCTCGTAGATTACGTTACCTGCCAGGTAGGTGGCCTGAACGTTGGTGGCTTGCAGCTCTTGGGGGTCAACGGTGAGCGGGTTTTGGTCCAGGACTACCAGGTCAGCATACTTGCCGGGCTCCAAGCTGCCGAGGTTTTGCTCGTCGCCTGCTGCATAGGCGCTGCCCAAGGTGTAGTTGCGCAAAGCCGTTGCCGCGTCGATGCGCTCGCTCGGTAACCAGCCGCCCTCGGGCCAGTGGCTTTTGGGGTCCTGGCGCGTGATAGCCGTGTAGAGCACGTCCATGCTGGTAACGGGCGTGATGGGGCTGTCGGTACCGAAGGCTTGGCGAATGCCGCGCTGTTTATAGGTTGCGAACGGCCACATGATGCGGCTGCGCTCCAAGCCCAAATCGCGCTCCGGTCCACCCGGGTCGAGCGTAATGTGGCAGGGCTGGCTCGAGGCGATTACGTTGAGCTTGCGCAGGCGGTCGATGTCCTCGGGCAGGAGGTTCTCCAGGTGCTCGAGCGTGTTGTGGCCGTGCTGGGGCAGGCCGTACAGACCGGCGGCTTCCTCGAAGATATCCAGCGCGGCATGAATCGCACCGTCGCCGATAACGTGGATGCGCACGGCGCGGCCGCGCTCCGCAGCCGCCAGAACCAGCTTGCGCATGCGCTCGGCGGAAACCGTCAGACGGCCTTGGTCGCCCGGGAAGCGCGGATTGGTATAGGGCTCGGTGAGATATGCCGTATGTTCGCTCGACACGCCGTCAAAGAACTGCTTAAAGCCCGGCGCCGAAAGCAGTGCGTTGTTCGCGTAACGTGCCTGCAGCTCTTCTAGACGCGACTGGTCATCCAGCAGCGTGGGGAACAGATGGGCACGAATGCCCAGCTTGCCGGCTGTCTGCAGTTTGTCGTAGACGTCGTCGCGGATAAAATCGCAGCCCGGCATGGGCATGAGCGACATGTCGCAGATCGAGGTGATGCCCTGCTCGGCCATGCGCCTCATTTGATCGGCGTAAGCGCTTGCGATGCGATCTTCGCCCAGCCACTCAAGGCAGCGCGGCAACAGCTGCATGGCAGCCGCCTCGTGAGCAATGCCCGTGAGCTCACCGTTTGCGTCCTTGTCGTAGCTGCCGCCCGCTGGCGGCTCGCTGTCGCGCGTGACGCCGAGCGCCTCGAGAGCGCGACTGTTGAGCCACAGCGTGTGGCCGTCGCCCGAGTACATAACGCAGGGACGATCGGGAAATACCGCATCGAGCGACGCCTTGGTAGGATGCTCGGGCGGGTCCCAAAGGTAGTCGCGCCAGCCCTGCGTCACAACCCAAGCGTCGTCGGGCAGATCCTGGGAAAACTCGAGCGCGTGCCGCACCAGCGCCACCTCGGACGTGCCCCCATCCATGAGCATATACGGCGAGGAACCGACCGAGGTATGAAAGAAGTGCAGATGAGCGTCATGGAAACCGGGGCAGACAAACTGCTCGCCGTAGTCGATAACCGGCGTGGCGGCAGGCGCGGCGGCGATCACGTCATCGGGCTTGCCGACTGCGACGATACGGTCGCCTGCGATGGCAATCGCCAGCTCACGGGCGGTATCGATGCCATCTTGCGAGGTAAAAACGTTCTTAGAGCGGATAATCCGATCGATATGTTGCATGGGCATCCCCATCTCTGGCAGGAAATTCAACACCCCCGAGTGTACTCCACCGCCACAGCTGCAAAACGTCAAGCGGTAAACGGCACCTTTCCCAACCCCAACGGCCCCGCCCGCCCCTTGGGGACGGGGTAGAAATGGTAGGTTTCAAGCTTGACAGCCGCATCCAAGGCTGCGTGCACAAGCAATTTGGACCTGTCAAGGTTACGGAGGTATCCATTTCTACCATTTCTGCCCCGTCCCCAAGTGGCAGGTGGCATACTGGAAAGAGCCTGTACGATTTTGCGATAAACCAGCAAGGAGCAAATCGACCATGACGAAGACCAAGGCACAGCAGATTATGGCAGCGACCGAGGCCCGCGCGGCTGATGACGTCACCGCAGCCATCCAAGATATCGCCGCCGAGTTTGAGCCCTACATCATCAAGCAGCGCCGGCACTTCCATAAGCACCCGGAGCTGAGCCTCGCCGAAGAGCGCACGACTTCCGACATCGCCAACCAGCTCGACGCCATGAATATCCCCTACGAGCGCCCGCTTAAGACGGGCCTGGTGGCGACCCTTCGCGGCACCGCACCCGACGCCTACCGCGAGGACGGCACGCCGCGCCGCCGCATCCTGCTGCGCGCGGATATCGACGCCCTACCCGTCACCGAGCAGACCGGCGAGGAGTTCGCCAGCGTCAACGAGGGCTGCATGCACGCCTGCGGCCACGACTGCCACATTGCCATGATGCTCGGCACGCTACAGATCCTGCGCCATATGACCGACGACATCCACGGCGAGGTCCGCATCGTCTTCCAACCCAGTGAGGAAAACGGCCAAGGCGCCAAACTCATGATCGGCACGGGTGTGCTCGACGGCGTCGATGGCGCCTACGCCGCACACATCTGGAGTGAGGTCGACGCCGGCACCGTAAGCTGCGAGCCCGGTCCGCGCATGGCCAATACCGACTGGTTCCGCATTGATGTCCGCGGCACCTCGTGCCACGGCGCCATGCCCCAGCGCGGCCACGACGCCGTCATGGTGGCGGCCGAGATCGTCAACGCCCTGCAGACCATCGTTTCGCGCGAGATCAGCCCCTACGAGCCGGCCGTCATTACCGTCGGCGAGCTGCACGGCGGCACCGCGCGCAACGTTATCGCCGGTACCGCCTACCTCGCCGGCACGGTGCGCACCTATGGCGATTCGACGCACGAGGAAATGCCCGAGCTCATGCGTCGCATCGTAGAGCACACTGCGGCGGCCCTGGGCGCCGAGGCTGAACTTACCGACTACACCATCGCCAACTACAAGGTCGAAAACGACGTCGCCTCGAGTGAGCGTTGTCGTCAGGCCGTGGTCAAGTGTCTGGGTGCAGCCGGCGAAGGCCATTATCGCGGCACGCTTTCGGGCGAGGATTTTTCGGAGTACCTGCGCCGTGTACCGGGTGTGCTTGCCTTTGTGGGCACGCGCAATCCCCAGATCGGCGCCACGTACGCCCAGCACTCCTGCTTCTATAAGATCGACGAGAGCGTGCTCGCCAAGGGCTCCATGGTAGCCGCTCAGTATGCCATCGACTTTTTGGCCGAGCCCACGCAAGAGGAGCTCGACGGCCCCGCTATCGCCGCGGTTGCCGAGACCAATCCCGATCTGGCAGCCAAGCTACGCTCTGCCAAGGCAACGGCCGCCGAGGCCCGCGACGCCATGCACGACGCCCGCACCGCCCGCCATGCCGCCATCAAGGGCATTCACGATGCCCGTGCCGCCGCTCGCCACGAGGAGAAGCACAACGAGTAGTCGAATCGCGACCATCTCGCAGCCGTAGCCACATCGCGATGTCAAAGCGGGGGCGGACGTTTCGACACGTCCGCCCCCGCTCATTCGTCAAGCACTATTTCTACCATTTCCACCCCGTCCCCAAATGGCAGGTGACAGGGCTACTCGTCTTGCGGGTCCTCGTCGGAGCTTGGCGCGGGCTCCGTCGTGGGCTCGGACTCCGTCGTGGGCTCGGACTCCGGCGCAGATCCCGGGGCAGACTCAGGCTCGGGCTCAGGCGCGACATCCGGAGCGCTGTAACCCGAAGGAGCGGACTTCTTCTCGAAGGGCAATACAAACGTCAGGACGTCGTCCTTATCCTCGTCGGCCCACTCGCTTGCATAACGTGCGACCCAATAGCCAACGGCACGGTGCTTGAGCATCTTGCCAAAGACCGTTAGAAATACGGTGACGAAAGCGATCAGCACCAGGAACAGCACGAGTGAGATGCCACCGCCGGTAACAATTGCCTCAATACCCGTAGGACGATAGTAGTAGCTATACATACCGACAGAGGCAATAGCGCCAAAGACCGCCGTCAAGATCCATGTGACAACGTTGGCAACCAGGCCCGTCAAAAACTCGGGAAGGAATGAAGCGCAAAACAGCTTGGTCTTATTGTTCTTAAAGGCCGCCCAGACCTTGTCGAGCGAAAACGCGCTCTCGACGCGACCGGTCACCGCAAAGTGCATCACGGCAATATCGGCGAACATCTTAAAAAAGACTCCCAAGACCGCCGTGGCAATCATAGCCAGGACAAGCAGGCCAAGCGAGCCAAACAGCGCAGTCTCGAGCGCATAAGAGCCGTAATGCGAATACGAGCCCGCCGCGCCAATTACCACGCTCTCCACCAGCGAAAGCACTACGCCAATAACGGGAATGGCAGCGATAATCTCGAGCACGACCGAAATAACACTCGAAAAGACCCCGAGGCCAAACGATGTGGAACGCATCAACGGACGATCCATGCCGTCATCGATCTTAAGCGACAGGTCGCGACCCCACTCGATGCCAAAGCCCGAACCGCACACACTCGCCACGCAGGCGGCCAAAAAGCCGATGGCAGCTGCAATACCGCCGATAACGGGAATGAACAGCACGAGCACCGACACGACACAGATAAGCGCCGGCAAAAAAGCAATCTGGCACACGCGCTGCAGCACGCCCGGAGTCTTGGTCATGTCTTGGAACGCCTGAGCCACACAGCCCTTGGGCACGTTCATGGAAGGCTGGGGGACAAATTGCTGAGGCTGACCCTGAGGAGCGGAGGCTGCAGCACCGGCATTAGGGGCACCGCACACGCCGCAGAACTTGTCGTTATCGCCCATAGGGGCACCACACTGCGAACAGAACATCGAAATCATCCCTTCGTATCTAGAGCGAATTACCTGGATCGCAAACGACGTCTTTGGCAACATTATCGCCCAATGTGGGGACAAATACCCCAAGATGACCGATTTGAAACGTAGGCGGCTTTATTCAATGGTTCGAAGGGTATATCCGCGCTAGTTCGTGCCGCGGAAGCCCTTGCCCACGATCTCGGAGCTGTCAACGATCGTGATAAACGCATCTGGATCGATATCGCGGGTATAACGGCGCAGTTGCACTGCTTCGCGACGGCTCAGCACGCTCATGATCACTGTGACGCAATTGCCCGAGAAGGCACCGTAGCCGCGGCTGATCGTTGCCGTGCGGTTGAGATGCTTGACGATAAACTCCTCGACTTTGCGCGGTTCGGCGCAAATAATCGTACAGACCTTGCGCAAGTGAATGCTCTCGATGGCCTTGTCGACCACAAGCGTCTTGGCAAACAGGCCGAGCACGCAGTACAGGCCAACGCGCGGACCGTACAAAAAGGCCGCGATGGTCACGATGCCGATATCGACCAGTAGCAAGGCGCGACCAATCTCGAGCGTCGTACGACGCTTGAGGATCATGGCAAGGATATCGGTGCCGCCCGTCGAGGCGCCAATGTCAAAAACAATGGCACTGCCCAGCGCCGGCAAAATCACGGCAAAGCACAGGTCGAGCCACATATCTCCCGTCATCGAAACATCCGTCGGAATGAAGAGCTCAAACAGCGAGACGTAGGCCGAAAGCGCAAACGAGGCAAATACGCTCCAAAGGATTGCCTTGCGCTCCAAAAAGATAAAGCCCAAGACGACGAGAACCGCATTGATGATCCACATAAAGACGCCGACGGGCAGAGTCGGGAACAGCGTGGAAAGAATGACCGACACGCCCGAGGTTCCGCCGAAGGCAAAATGATTAGGGGTTTTAAACGCAACGATGGCAAAGGCCGTAAGGATCAGGCCCAGATTGAGCTCGGCGAAAAAGCGCGGGAAGCCCGGCTCCTGGCTGCGCTTTTGGCCGGCACGCTCGCCGCGCTCGATATCGGCGCGATCGACCACGCGCTCCATCGGCACCACGGGAGGACGATGCACCTCCTCGGCGGCACGCGATGCCGCCTCTGCCGCGGCGGCCTCAATCGCCCATGCCTTGCTTTCTGTTTCGTGCTCGTCAGCCATTACGGCAACCCCTCGTTAACAATTTGGAAACAATGCGCCCATTAGGGTAACGCGGAGCGCGAAGATTGCAACCCCTAGTTAGACGAGCGGTATGACTACATCGAGGGCATATAGAAAACGGTCGACCGCACTTTTGCTTGCGCGGTCGACCGTTTAGCGTTTTCGCAGGTAAAACCTATCGAAACAAACCTGTCCCTATTTGGTAGGTTACTCGTGCTGGCTGGTGCGGTGCTCGTACTCCTCGGGGGTGATGACATCCTCGATGCGCAGGTTGACGCCTGCCACCTCAAGGCCGGTCATCGCGGCCAGACGCTCGGTCACGCGCGCCTTAACGTCGTCGAAAATCGCGGGTGCGTAGGCACCGTACTCGATAATGACGGAAATGTTGACGACCACGCGGTTGTCATCGGTGACCTCGACCGTCACGCCCTTGGTCAGGTTCTCGGCACCAAACTGCTCCTGAACAAAGTGCATAAGGTTGCCCTTCATGCCCAGGACGTGCGGCACCTCGCGGGTGGCCATGGCGACGATCTTCTCGATCACACCGTTGGAATAGGTCAGCGAATCCTCGGACTCGTCCGCTTCCTCGTCATCCTCGTCCGCATCGTCGGCGGGCTCGGCCTCGACGAGCGCCCCGTCCTCGAGCGTTACGTCCTCAGCCTCGGCGGCGACGGTCTCGTCTGCCTCGAGCTCGGTATCGGCCACATCGACCTTCGTGTTAAAAGCCATGGTTCCTCCTTATGCCCACCGCACACGCGGCGGTCGAATACATACTAGCGGCCGCTAAACAGACGGCCGAAGAAGTTGACGATCCCGTTCTCGCCGTCACGGATCTGGCCAATCACGGCGCCGATCAGCACAAAGAATGCGATGACGAGTGTGTCCCACAGGCCGAGCGTGAGCACCAGCACGGCGAGCACAAAACCAGCGACGGCTCCGAGCGTGGTGTTGGGATGACGGACGGCATAGCTCCAGATGGCCGCCCCCGTACCCTTGATGAGACCCATGGCCTCGTCAAAGTCGCTGGCGGCGCTGTCGTGGTGCTCGCCGGCCTCGGGCTTGGTGTCGGCGGACTCGCCTGCCGGCGTAGCGTTCTGGTCGATCGTCAGGCGCGGGGTGCGGACGGTCTTGTCTTGATTGGTATCACTCACCGGAAACCTCCACGGTCTGGACGGTAGTCTTGGACGGCAAAAAACGGACGCGCGCGGTCGTGCCCGGCGTGCCGAGCATGGTGTCGCAGGCCTCCTCGATACGTTGCTGCATCGCGGTTGCAAGGGAGGCCACGTCCCGGTCATCGAGCGCGATGGCGTCGACCTTAAAACGGACGAGCGATTCGTCGGAACCCTGCACGCGCGCCTCGACATGCTCGACCATCACACGGTCGTCGCGCTCTGCCGCAGCGCGAGCGCACGAGGAAAGCGCTGCGAGGGTGACCTCGATGTTGCGCTCCCCCGCCGGATGTACGCAGGACGGCTCGCGACGCGCGAACATCAGGCGGAAAAACCCGATGAGCACGCCAAGTGCCACGATGGCGGCGCACACCGTAACGACGACGCGAGGCATGGTGTCACGCAACAGCAGCATAAAGCGATACGTATACGGTCCCCAGAACTGGCAGACAAGCGTGCCCAGCGCCACGATGGCGGCGGCAAGGTACACGATTGCTAGGGCTCGTTTGAGTACGCGCACGCGCGCTCCCTTCAGGTTTCGGTCCACAGAATGCAAAACGATTCGCATCATTATAAAAGAGCCGGGTCCGGTGCCATACGCACGCGGATCCGGCTCATCTATTCCACGAGGCTTGTATGCTCGCTTCATTATGCCCAGATATGCACAGCTTAACCCGTGCAGGCGCTACTCCTCCTCGAGGGCAGCGATGACCTCGTCGGTCATGTCCATGGTGCTGTAAACATCCTGAACGTCGTCGAGCTCCTCGAGACGGTCGATGAGGCGCTGGACCTTCTTGGCGTCGGCACCGGAGACCTCGGTCGGGGTGTTCGGAACCATAGTGGTCTCGGAGCCCTTGACCTGGATGCCCTGCTCCTCGAGCGCCTTGGAAACAGCCATGACGTCGTTGGCGGCGGTCCAAACGATCCACTCCTCGCCGGCGTCCTCGTAGTCGTCGCCACCGGCCTCGGCGATAGCCATCATGAACTCTTCCTCGTCACCGGCAGCACCGTTGGCGATCATGGTCTCCTTCTTGGCGTTCTCGTCCAGGATCTCCTTGGCGACGACGATCTGGCCCTTGCGCTCAAACTGGAAGGCGACGGAGCCGGAGGTGCCCAGGTTGCCGCCAGCGTGGGAGAAGGCGGAACGGACATCGGCGGCGGTACGGTTGCGGTTATCGGTCAGGCAGTCGACGTAGACGGCAACGCCGGCGGGACCATAGCCCTCGTACACGATGTTCTCGTAGACGGCGGCATCGGCACCCGAACCGAAGGCCTTGTCGATAGCGGACTTGATCTTGTCCTTGGGCATGGACTGAGCCTTAGCCTTGGCAACGGCAGCGGCGAGGCTGGCGTTGTTCTCGGGCAGCGGGTCGCCGCCGAGACGGGCGGCAACGGTGATGTTGCGGCTCAGCTTGGAGAAGAGGGCGGAACGCTTGGCGTCCTGCGCGCCCTTACGATGCTTGGTTGTGGCCCACTTAGAGTGTCCGGACATACGTGTCTCCTATCGGTTTCGACCTAAAGCCCAGCGCAGATGCTCGGGCAATATAAACAAACGTCGTTATGATATACCTAGTGGCCTGCGAGATAAACCCCAAAATGAAGGCGTCGTGATGATGCAGCCCCCCTTGGTGCAAAGTAACCTGTCCCCTTTGCACCAAGTTAGGACCAGAGGAGGTCGCTGCGGGTGATGGTGGCGCCGATGGCAAAGGGCATGCAGGCGATGACTGGATACAGGTAGCGCATGTAGGTCGAGCCGTTGCAGGGACCGATCAGGCACACGGCGAGCACGCCCAGCAGCGGCACCCAAATGGCCAGCCCGCGCCACGAATGACGACGTAGCAGATAGACCACCACAGCGATCATGATCCACACATAGGTGGCCGAGCTCATGGTGAGCGAGATAAACGGGATGCGTTGTACTGCCACGCGATACAGGTTGATCAGGTGGTCGCACCAGCGCACAACCTTGCTATCGACCGGATGGAAGTCGAAGTACTTGAGGTTATCGGGCTTCGCCATGATCTCGGCACTGCGCGCCGTGCTGTAGACCCACGCATCGCGGGCACTCGGATAAAAGTAGCCGTAGTAGTTATTGATGAGCGCCGAGATATAGCACTCGGGATCCTTTTTGAACATCTGGGCCCACACCTCAAAATAGGCCTTGATGTCCTCCTGTGAGGCGTACTCGTTAAAACAGTTTTTTACGGCATCCGACTTGTCGGGGTTGTAGCGGCGGCCCAGATTCTCGTACTTGAGCACCCGATCGATCGCAGCGCGTTCCTTATCGGTCACCAGACCGTCGCAGGGAGCTTCCTCAATCGTGCCGTCGTCTTTGACCTTGGGGTTAACGCCCGAATTAAGGCCGTCGTGCTTTTGGACGAAGCGCGCCGTCTGTTGAAACGGAATCGAGAGGATCTCGCGCTTGGAGCCCGGCGTGATATCGTGCGCGGGCATAAAGACCTTGGTAAAGTACATGTTGGAGGCAAGGCAGAGCACGAGCACCGCGAGAACGCCGGCCCAGCGGAAGCGCGGCGTGGCGCATGAGGGTGCGACGCCAGACTGTTTGACCACGCGACGGGCCACATGCGCGTCCCAGGCGCAAAACGCCGCCGCGATCACGCAGGCCGCCAACGGAAAGACCAGGCCGCCATTGCGCAAAAACGTGGAACCCATGGCGCCCAGCACGAGCAACAGCCAGTCGTGGCGCGCAAAGAGCACAGGCGTGCGCTCGCCCGCACGCTCGGCATTGACATCACGACGGGGCAGGCCACATGCCACGAGCTTGACGGTCTGAACGAGCAGTACCAGAAACGCATCGGCAAACAGTACGTCTTTGGTCAGCAGCGCCGCGTAGTTGGAGAACATCGGCATAAACGCAAAGAACAGCAAGATGACGCCGCGGACCGGCAGGCTCACGCCCAGCTTGCGCAGCGACGATATGGAATAGGCCACGCAGGCGGCCGTGATGACAAATTGGGCGCAGGTGTAGATGGCTAGACCCGCATTGGCGCTATTGAATAGCGAAAACCCCAGTTGCACACACGAGCCGATGATGGCCGTGTGCACCACCGGATGATGGCCGTTGAGCAGCACGTTGGGGTTAAGCAGGCGCAGGTAGTCGCTCGTGCCATTGGGGTAGTTGAACCATTGGCGAATCTGCGCGCCCGTATCTCCCATAAAGAGGCCGGGCAGCGAGGCGATAAGCGTGGGCGCCCAGACAATCATGAGTACAAGAAACGGCCCAACAAAAGGATGGACCGAGAGCACGGCGTGGGCAACACGCCACACGCGGCCAAAATGCGCCTCCGAAAACGGAATGCGGCGAGAACTCAACCAATCCAAAAACTCAAAAGCCAGATAGAAGGACACAATCGCCAGAAGCATCCAGCCCGCGCCGCCAATCCAGGCGCAGATAACGCGCGCCTTGTCGCCCAGCACAATCTCGGCCGAATCGGTGAGGTCGTAACTGCGGCCGAACACCATGCAGACGGCAAAGAACAGCGACGGCAGCACGACCGAGGGGCGCCAAGCGTCACCGCGGCCAAAGAACACATAGCGAAACGGCAGCGTGAGCAGGCAGGCCAGCGCGAGCAGCATCACAGCGTCGGTATGGCCGGCAAATGAGAGGAGTACCTCGTAGCACACGTAAAGCATGCCCGAGGCCTTTGGATCGATCGCCAGGACCGCGTTGCTCGACACCGGGGCGGGATCGATGGAAAACGCCGTGGTCGCCAGCAGGGCGAGCAAAAATGCGACGAGCGTCTGCTTGGCGGGATAGCGCTTAAACCAAACGATGCGGGCGGCGTCGCGCGCAGCCGTTGTGGAGAGATCGGAATCCTTCACAGTCCGAAAAGCCTTTCTAGAAACCTGCCAAAAAGGGACAGGTTTATTTTGGCAGGTTTTATCTGGGGAAACGTTACGGTTCTGTCATCGTTGCCTGGCAAAACCGCCACAAAGGTGCCTGTCCCCTTTGTGGTGGTATATGGTGGTTAGGCGTCGAGATAGATGCGCTGGGGACGGTTGCGACGGAGGGCAAAAATGATGAGCGCCAGGCCCGCAATCACGAGCGGCAAACTCAGCAGCTGACCCATGGTGATGACGCCGCCCAGCAGATAGCCCAGCTGGGCATCGGGCACGCGCACGAACTCAACGAGAAAGCGGACGATGCCGTACCCCATCACGAACACGCCCATAAACGCACCCTGGGGCAGCAGCGGTTTTTTGCGGCTGAGCACCTGCAGAATGCAAAAGAGCACAATGCCCTCGAGAAATGCCTCGTAGAGCTGGGATGGATGGCGCGGCATATCGCCCGCTGTCCCGCCAAAGATCACGCCCCAGGGCAGATCGGTCGGCTTGCCCCACAGCTCGCCGTTGACAAAGTTGGCGCAGCGCCCCAGGCACAGGGCCAGCGGAGCACCGATAACGGCAAGGTCGGCGATGGTCCAGGCGTCGAGCTTGTACATGCGGCACACGAGCACGCCGCCGATGATGCCGCCCACCAGGCCGCCATGGAAACTCATGCCGCCTTCGTTGGTGGCAAAGATCTCGAGCGGATGCGCCCAGTAGTAGCCGTCACCGTAAAAGATGACGTAGAACAGACGGGCGCCAATGATGAGGCCAAAGACCACACCAACCACGACACTCATCAGGTCGTCGACCGTAATGTCAAAACCCCAACGACGCTGCGTGCGGTACATGACGACCGCCGTGAGCAGAGCTCCGACCACATAGGCCAAGCCGTACCAGTAGATGGTGATGGGCCCCGCCGAAATGGCGACAGGATCAAGCATATGGTAGAGGTCGTTGAGCATATCGGTCCCCCTGCTCCCTACATACAAATGCGGCCGCGGGCCTTTCGCTCGCAGCCGCACATTTGGGCATGACGTCTATGCGGAGCACATCGCCCGCAGCTTTCGCTTCTCAGAACGGCGCATACTCGTCGTACAGATCCTCGGCCTCGCCGGAGGCATTGACCTGCTCGACACGCGTAACGCCGGGCACGTGCTCCTTGAGGATACGCTCGACGCCCATGGAAAGCGTCAGAGCGCTCATGGGGCAACCGGCGCAGGCGCCCTGGAGCTCCAGCTTGACGACGCCCTCGTCATCAACGCCCATATACTCCATGTCGCCGCCGTCGGCCTGCAGGTTGGGGCGAATCTCTTCAAGAACCTTCTTAAGCAGCTCTTCGTTAACAGCCACAGGGGCTCCTTTCTCACAATAACGCGGGCGCGCCCGCGGACAGAGCTATGTTACTACAGCCATGTACCCGCTCGCGAGCCGTCCATGCGCGCGGACACGACTTTCACGAGCAGTTAATTTGACAGTCAATTTGGAACGGGGCTTAATTAGCCGCTTTTGTCAACGCCCGGCGCTCGTACACGCTGCCGCTACTGCTGCGTTTGTTCCCCGGTACCAATGTGGACATCGACGATAACCTGGCGGAAGCTAATGCCACAGGAGTCGAGAATGCGGCGACTGATGCGGCCGTCGTCGGTGTCGGCGTACTTATTGTCCAGATAGACAACCTCGCCCACACCTACCTGCGCCAGGATTTTGGCACAGTCGTGGCACGGGAACAGCGTGACGTAGACCGTGGAACCCTCAAGGTCCTTGAGCGAGCCGCGGTAGTTGAGCACGGCGTTGGCCTCGGCATGAACTACGTAGTTATGTTTGTCCTGCAGCGGGTCATCGCTCGTGCCCCACGGGAAAAAGTCGTCGTTGAGCGCCGAGGGCGTACCGTTGTAGCCCACCGAAAGAATGCGGTGGTTGGTGCTGGCGATGCACGCGCCCACCTGCGTATTGGGATCCTTGCTGCGGCGCTGCGCGGCGATGGCCACGCTCATAAAGAACTCGTCCCAGCTAATAACGTCGCGGCGCTTGCCCGACGCGGTTTGATGAAGATCGTCCGACATGGCAGACACCTCCGAAATCGAAATAGTTTGGCCCATTGTAGCAGGTGAAAGGCGGGGCTGTTTCCTCCCGGCGCCGACGTCCTTGGCTTTATGCGCGGCGAGGCTTTTGGTTGATGCGGTACAGCTCGGCGAGACCCCGCAGCGTCAGCGCGTCGTCTACCGTCAGGCTGTGGCCGACCAACGCCGCGAGCGCCTCGGCATCGTCGCCGGTGATGACAATGGGCACGCTGCCCTCGCCTGCCGCCTTGGTCGAGCGCATCTCGGCAAGCACCATGTCGAGCATGCCGTCGATACGGGCCACCTCGCCCAAGACCACGCCCGAGCGCATGGCCTCGCGCGTGTTGCGACCGATCACATGCGTGGGTGCCGAGGGCTCGACTTGCGGCAGGCGCGCCGCAGCGGCCGAGAGCGAGCGAGCGCCGAGCGCCAGCCCCGGCGCGATAACACCGCCGACAAAGGTTCCGCGCGCATCGATGACCTCGATATTGGTCGTAGTGCCCAGGTCGATCACGATGCACGGAGAGCCGTAGACGGCACGGGCCGCCACGGCGTCGGCGATGCGATCGGGACCGATCTCGGCCGGGTCGTCGTAGTGCACGGGCATGCCGGTCTTAAGTCCTGGCCCCACGGTGAGCACGCGCCCCGTGCAGGTACGGGAAAGTGCCGCCTTCCACGGGCGCTCGAGCGCCGGCACCACGCAGCTCAGCACTGCTGCCGCGGGAACGAGCACACCAGGCATGCCCGCATCGGCTGCCAGTGCGCCCATGACCCGCGCGAGCCTCATGCGCGCCTCATCGGCCGTAATGCTCGGCGGCGTCGTGATCTCGCACGTCGCAAGCGGGCATTCCTGCGCCGCGGCCGAATCCTCGGCAAACAGACCAAAGCGAATGAACGTGTTGCCCACGTCGACCGTCAATATATATGCGCACCCATTAAGCATCGTCGGCGCTCCTTTCGTCTGCCCAGCAGTATATCGCCTACCCGAACCAGCCATCCCAGGTAGTCATTTTGGGACGGGGCTATTTTAGCTACCCCAATATGTCGGTTGATATTTGCCCCAATCCCAGATAATTCGTCGACTGTCAAAGGGTAGCTAAAATAGCCCCGTCCCAAAATGACTACCTTGCCGCTATACTGATGCGCGGTCGTGCGCGAGCTCACGCGGCGGCCCTTGGTAACCCGACTTCCCGCGCCGTATCCGTAGCGGCGCTTGCGGGGGAAGCGGATATACGCAAAGGAGTTCTATATGGGCAATCCCTCGAACCGCACTTCTATGCGCGGTCAACTCACGCTGCGCGGCGTCGTCATCGGCGTCCTTGGCTGCGTGATTATCACGGCAAGCTCGGCCTACACGGCCCTCAAGATGGGCGCCCTCCCCTGGCCGATCATTTTCGCTGCCGTCATCTCGCTGTTCTTCCTTAAGCTCATGGGCAATGCCAGCCTCAACGAGGCCAACGTTACCCACACCATCATGTCCGCGGGTGCCATGGTCGCCGGCGGCCTGGCGTTTACCATCCCGGGCGCCTGGATGCTGGGCTATGCCGACCAGATCAGCTGGCTCGACATGTTTATCGTGGCGCTCGCCGGCACCATCTTGGGCCTTCTAGCAACGGCGCTCATCCACCGTCACTTTATCGTGGACGCCGCGCTGGAGTTTCCCACCGGCAACGCCGCAGCCCAGACCCTGCGTGCTACCGAGGCTGGCGGCAAGACCGGCAAGCAGCTCTTTGGCTCCATGGCCATCGCAGGCATCTATAGCGTGCTGCGCGACGCCCTGGGCGTGGTGCCCAGCATGCTGTGCACGCTCAATATCCCCGGCGTGACCTTTGCCATCTACAACTCGCCCATGTTGCTGTCCATCGGCTTTTTGGTGGGCTTTGCCCCCGTCGCCTTCTGGTTTGCCGGCGCGCTGCTGGGCAACTTTGGCATTATCGTCGGCGGCACCGCTGCCGGCCTGTTCGATATTGTGACCGCGCAGGGTATCGTCAAGTCCTTAGGTATGGGCCTTATGATGGGCTTTGGCGTCGCCGTCGTCCTTAAAGACATCCTGCCGCAGGTCGCCGGTATCATCCGCGGTCTTGCCGCCGACAGCTCCACCGACACCGACGAGCAGTCGCTCATCTCGGGCTCGCTTAAGCTCGACGCCGGCATCATCGGCCTGGGCACCGCCGCCATCGCCGCGATCATCGTCGTCGCGCTCGACCTTGGCCCCGTCCCAGCCGTCATCGTCACGCTGTTCACCTTTGTCACCACCATCATGAGCGCGCAGAGCTGCGGCCAGACGGGTATCGACCCCATGGAGATCTTTGGCCTCATCGTCATGCTCATCGTAGCGGCCTTCGCGCGGCTTGCGCAGGTCAAGCTGTTCTTTATCGCTGGCATCGTGGCCGTGGCGTGCGGCCTTGCGGGCGACGTCATGAACGACTTTAAGGCCGGCGCCGTGCTGGGCACCAACCCGCGCGCACAGTGGATCGGCCAGGCCATCGGCGGCATCGTGGGCGCACTGGTCGCTGCCGCCGTCATGGTCGCGCTCGTCACCGCCTATGGTCCGGACGCCTTTGGTCCCGACAAGAGCTTTGTGGCCGCGCAGGCAAGCGTAGTCGCCACCACGGTCTCGGGCATCCCGAGCGTGCCGTGGTTCGCAGGCGGTTTTATCGCCGGCATCGTCATGTATTGGCTCGGCATTCCGGCCATGATGATCGGTCTGGGCGTGTACCTGCCGTTCTATATGTCGCTCACGGCCTTCTTGGGCTCCTGCGTCAAGCTCGCCTACGACAAGTGGGCCGCACGCCGCGATGCCGTTGCCGAGCTTTCGGACGAGGAGAAGGCTTCCAAGGATGCTGCCTTCCAGGAGCAGGGCCTGGTCGTCGCCAGCGGCCTGTTGGGAGGCGAGTCCATCGTCGGCGTTATCCTGGCGTTTGTCTCCGTCGGCCTGAGTCTGCTGGGATAAGCTGAGCAGCCGCTCGACAGCAACCATATTGCCTACGGCTTGCCCGGTCGGTAGTTTTCGCGGCTGCCGACCGGGCTTTTTGATATCGAAACAAAGAAAGGCCGGCGCGCTGGGGTTGTCCCCGCGCCGGCCGTTTAGGGTTAGCAATAGAAGCGGGCCGGGGATGAACCGAAGTTGGGTGGAGAAACTACGCACGCAACGCGA
>NZ_JBQHWK010000017.1:0-50555 GCF_052064015.1 Collinsella sp. HCP3S3_D1 | reverse complement strand
GCTCTACACCGGAGCGTTTGAGCTGGAGTAGCTCAAAACAGCCCCTACGCTCCCAACGGAGCTCCCCGGGGGGGGCGGGGGGGGTTTTTGGGGGGGGGGCCGCGGGGGTTTTTTTTTACCAAACAAATTACGGCCGGGGGGGGGGGTTAGCCCAGCGCGCCGGCCTTATCGGTTAAGCAATCGAAGCGCTCCTGCTATGAACCGAAGTTCGTTGCAGAAACTACGCTCGAAACGCTACATCTGCTTGCGACGACGATCGCCAAGCGTCACGCCCGCGGCAACGAGCGTAATGCCACCGATGACGAACACCTCACCCGCAAGCGCGGAGCCATCGCCAGTCTGGGCGAGCGCGGCCGACGTGGCCTTCTTCTTGGCGACAGGAGCCTTTGCAGCAGCCTGCGCAACCTGGGGCTTGGCCTGCGGCTCGGCCTTGGGATGATATTTGTCGTACTCGGCCTGTGCGGCTGCCAGGGCTTCCTTGGCATCGTTAAGCTCTGCAAGCGCGGCGGCATAGACGTCGTTGGCATCGGACAGCTTGGCATCGGCATCGCTCAGAGCAGCCTTGAGGCCAGCGGCGGCATCGACGGCGGCCTTATAGCGAGCGTAGGCAGCGTTAAGCTTGACCAGCTTCTCGTTGCCCGTCGTGCCCGCGGCAAGGGATGCCTTGTGGTCGACAGCCTCAAGATCGGCCTTGAGCGCCTCGTCGTTGGCAAGCTCTGCCTTGGCCTTGACGATATCGAGGTTCGCATCGACGACGGCTTCGTTGGCGACCTCGAGCTGCTTTTGGGCATCGGCGACACCGGCGACGGCAGCGTCATAGGCGGCCTTGGCGTCGTCGAGCGCCTTCTGAGCAGCGGCGTAGCGCTCGAAGGCTTTGTTTGCAGTGGCCAGCTCGCCCTCGGCGTCCTTGGCCTTCGCCTGTGCGTCGGACAGGGTCTGCGTCTTGGCGGCAACTGCCTGTTTTGCGTCCGAAAGAGCGGTCGCGGCGTGCTCATCTGCAGCCTGAGCCTTATCAACGCCACTCTGAGCAGCACCGTCGGCCTTTTTGGCATCGTCAAGCGTGCCCTGCTTGTTCGCAAGGTCCGTCTTGGCGGCATCACGCTTGGCGGTAAGGTCCTTGACCGAAGCAGTGGCGTTGTCATACGCCTCGTTGGCCTGGTCGGATTTTGCCTTGGCGGCATCGTAATCGCCCTGTGCCTTCGCCTTGCGAGCGGAAGCCTTGGACGCGTTCGTCTGGCATTCGTCGAGCGTCGCATTGACCTTGTCGAGAGCAGTCTGAGCAGCGGCGGCTTCGCTCTTGGCGGCATCGAGCTTGGTCTGGGGCGTCTTGACGTCGATACCCTTGAGTTTGGCTTCGGCGGCGTCGTATGCCGTCTTCGCGGCGGCGGTGCCGGACTTGGCCTTCTCGTACTCGCCCTTGGCGGTGTTCGCGTTCGTGTCGGCCGCGGTATAGGCGTCTTGCGCGTCCTTCTGGTTATTGAGAGCGACGAGATATGCCGTATCGGCCGTGCCCATCGTCTTCTGCGCATCTGCCAGCTTGCTTTGAAGCTGCTTCAGCTGCTCCTTCTGCTCTTGCGTGCCGCCTGCGTTGTAGGCGGAATCGATGTAGTCGTTCAGGAGCTTCTTGAACTCGGGGACAGTGAAATCAGCCTGAGTGCTATCAGCGCTGTAATCGAAGATTGTTACCTCGGAATCGGTGTTCTTACCACTACCGGTCGCGATACCGATGGCTTCCGTGGCGGAATCGATGATGTTGAGATAATGCCCGCACTCATGGTAGATGCTGTTGTAGTTCTGATAGATGTAATAGGAATCATATCGGTGGCTGCCGAGGTCGTCGCCATACTGCGCGACGTACTTATCGAATGCCTCTTTTTCCTGAGTGTAGAGACCGGTATATGGCCAGCCAAGCGTATCCTCGGTCTCGCCGCCAGTATATGCACCGCCGCCGCCGGCAAGATTTTCTCCATTGTCCCAGTAACAGCCCGAGTGTCCCCAGATGTTCGATGAATATGATACATTAAGGGCGGCTGCCGCAGTCATGCGGAGGCTGACGCTGAGCGCCGACTGACCGTTCGCCTTGCGGAGGTTGTTCTGGGTGTCGAGATATGTCAAGGCGTTGCGCATCTGCTCCAGGGAGAGCGGGTTGGTGTCGCGAGACATGTCATGATCGACGTACTGGTCATACCATTCGGCCTTGTCAGCGGCACCGGTCAGCATCGATACGGCTTCCTGGGCGTTCTTCTTCTGCGTGGCTGTGAACTGGCTGCCGCCGATGATGTAGTTCATGAAGCCGAGCATACCCTGGCTGATTACATTCTGGTCTACGGTCATGTTCGACTTGAGGTCGGCAATCTGCTGCTCAAGAGCCTCAACCTGGGCATTAGCAGCGTCATAAGCCTTTTCCGCGGCGTTCGAAGCGGCGCAGGCTGCCTCCCACTCGCTGCGCTTCTGCTTGCGAACTTCGACAAGCTTATCGTACGCGGTCTTCTTGTCTGCTTCGGTCTGCTGCGCCTTCTCGTATGCGGCCTTGGCGGCGTCACGCTTTCTGGCCGCGTCTTTGTACTCCTTGTTTGCCGCATCGTATGCAGACTGGGCAGATGCCACAGCAGCGTTGGCGGCGTTGACCTTCTCCTGCGCGGCAGCGACGGCAGCCTGGGCGGCCTGCAGATTTGTCTGTGCGGTGGCGTCGGCATCCGTCGCGGCATTGAGCTCCGCCTGCGCGGTCTTGAGCTCACCAGCAGCAGCGTTCTTGGCGGCCTCAAGCGCACTCAGGTCGACACCCGTACCCGAGACGGCAGCATCGAGCGCGGCCTGCGCCTGGTTGAACTTCTGCTGGGCGTTATCGCGCGCGGTGGTTGCGGCTGCGAGAGCAGCGGCAGTCTCCTGCTTCTTGGCCTGGGCGGAAGTCAGAGCGGCCTCAGTGTCCTTCTTTTCCTGCTGGGCGCTGGCCTCGGCAGCCTTGGCCTGGTCCAGATTGGCCTGTGCAGTAGCAACGGCCTTATTGGCGTCATCGAGCTTGGCCTGCGCGTCCTCGACGGCCTTCTTGGCGGCCTCGTACTCGTCCATACCCATGGCCTCGAGCTTGGCTTGGGCATCATCGAGGGCCTTCTTGGCCTCATCCTGCTTTGCCTTGGCGTCCTTGAGCGCCTGGGTCTTATCCTCGACACTCTTGTTGGCCTGATCGAGCTGATCGTTCAGGTCGCCCAGCTTCTTCTGCTGTTGCTCGGTCTTTTCGACGGCGGCTTTGAGCTCGTCAATCTTCTCCTGGAGCGCGGCGACTTCTGCTGCGTTCTGCTCGATTTCGTTGTCGCTCACAGCCTGCGAGGCCTGATTCTTTTGCTGCTGCGCCTGCTTTTGAGACTGGCCCGCCGCATCGGCGTTCTTCTGGGCGGCATCGTAGGCGGCCTGAGCGTCCTTGAGCTGCTTTGCCGACTCCTCGGCCAGCTGGGCAGCCGTCTTTACGACCGCTTGGTTACCGGCGGCAACGGTATTCTCTACAGAACTACCCCCCCCCTGAACAGAATCGCCGTTATCGGTTGACGGTGCGGCGATTGCCGCCAGCGGCGACATGAGCGGCTGAGCGATGAGGCCCGCCGTCAAAACGGTTGCGACGGCGCGGTTGGCAACGCCCTTGACGTTGACGGCCTTGGCCCGAGGCACAAAGTGTTGTGGACTGTAGTTTGCCATGGCTTTCTCCCTTTGACACGGATGTATCCATACGTATCAAACAGTAGCTGTCGATTTTTGAATTCTGTTGCGCAACATTGGCGACCAGCGTATTTTGTGAAATTCACGCTCTCGTGCTTCACAGTTTCGTCACATTTGAAGGAGCTGGTGCATCATATTCTCGCGGGATGGAATTGAGCCTGTGATTTGCATTTGCTCCCGCGTCATCCGCCCTATCGGATTCCGCATCCAACAGACACTCCGCCCGCCACGGTGTAGAGTACATGCTGCGAGCGCACCCGCGTTCCTGCGGCAATACGAGGTGGACATGGAACTCGACAAACAACAGATCAAGCGACTACGCAAACGCCATCACCGGCGCCACGGCATTCGACCTGCCCATAGTGAGGCCCTGGAGAACACCGGCCGCTTCCTAAAGCGCGCATTCAACATTCGCGAGGGTCGCGCACCCTATCACGTGATTCGCAAGCGCTTTGTAAACGGGGCGCGGCTGACCGGCTCGCACTTATGCATCCTCATCATCGCCATGCTCATCGCGAGCATCGGCCTCGATATCGACTCGGACATTGCCATCGTGGGCGCCATGCTCATCTGCCCACTCATGGGGTCGGTCCTTGCCATGGCATATGGCATCGCCACGCTCGACCGCGAGATTGCCGTCGAGGCCGTCGCCGGCCTCGCGCTACAGATGGCCTTTTGTCTGATCACGTCCACGCTGTATTTTAAGCTCTCGCCCCTTGGCACCACCACGGCCGCCATCATCGACAACTCGACGCCCACTGTGTGGGACCTTGCTGTCGCGCTCGCGGGCGGCTTTGCGGGCGGGCTGGGCAACTCGCGTGACCAGGAACCTGCCACGCTTATCGCCGGCGTGGCCGTGGCGACCGCGCTCATGCCGCCCCTGTGCGCGGCGGGCTATGGCATCGCCATTGCAAGCGGGTCACTGTTTCTCTCGGCGCTTTATGAGTTTGGCATCAACGTGGTCTTTATCGCACTGGCTGCCGAAGCCGTGCTGCTTCTTTTGCGCGTGCCGCTCAAGCGCGACCTGAACGGCGACGGTATTGTGACTGCTGAAGAAAACGCCGAGGTCAACGAGCTATCGCGCAAGGTGCGCCGCCGCATCATCATGGGCACGGTGATCTTTGCCATCCCCTGCATTATTATGACGGCGGGGTCTATTGGCTCGGCGCAGGCCGGCGTGCAAGACGGCTACGGCGTCACTGAAACCACGCGCGAACTTGCCGCGGTGCTGCCGGGCTTTAAGGATTACACCGTCGCCGTCGAGACCTCGGCCGCCGAAGGCGACAAGGAGGGCGTTGTCGAGCGCCAGACTGTCGCTCGCGTAACGACAAGCGAGACGCTCGGGGCGCACGACCGCCGTGTTGCCCGCAAGCTCATCGACCTCAACGTACCCGAACTCGATCGCGTGGAGTTTGACGTGAAGTGATGCGGAACGTGAGGTAGGCCCGGTACGAGCGCGCGCAGCCGCGGGGCACAGGCACAGCCAAGCGCAGCGCTACAGCTCGTACTTGTACACGCGGTAGATGTACTTCTCGGCTTCCATCTCGTACGTGGCAATGGGCAGTCCATAGCGATCGTACTCGGCAAAGGTCTTGGCTATGCCCGATGCCACGAGCATGCTATTCGAATCGCCGACGCGCTGCGCACTACTTACGTAACCTGAGAACGGCACTGCGATCTGGTCCACAAGCTCGTAGGTGCGCGCGGTCTCGTCCACCGTAAAAATGCGCCCAAACGAATGCGTTCCCTTGCTGTAGTCGGTCACTACCGCAGCGCCCAGCTGGCCCCAGTCAAACTTGGGATAGCTCTCGGCAGCACCAAAGTTGTTGTCGTATAGCAGCACCTGGTAGCGACCAGTCGCGGTCGTCTCGTCGTTTGGCAGATAGGTCACACTATGCTGGCCTGCGTTGAGCGAAAAATCGCCTTGAGCCTGCAGCAACTTGTCCTCAAAGCCCGAGCCGGCCCAAAACTCTGGCGAGCCCATAAGCCAATCGACCGTAGGCGTACCGTAGATATCCGTGAGCTTGATGACCGTTGAGGTCTCGCGCGAGCTGAGCAGAACGGTGCCGCCGCCGAGCCACTGGATCGTGTTGATGTGAATCCAATCCAGGTCGCCGTCCGAGGCAACCTTGGCGCTTGCCTTGAGGTCGGGGAATATATCGCCCAGGTCCACGACGAGAGAGACGTCACCTGTTGTTATATCGACCTTAATGATGAGGTCCTCTACATTAACGCGATCATCCTTATCTTTTTTGGCAGCCGCGCGATCGACGTCCAAATCGGCTTCGGAGCCGGCGTGACTCGCCAGCACCAGCAGGTTGCCATCGTCATCGAAAGCGTAGTCGTGGTGTAGCTCGTAGTCGCCCGTGCTCCAGACGTTTACCACCTGGCCGATGGCGTTGATCTGGGCCATCTTGGTAGTCGAGACGCTCATGATCATGCTGCCGTCGCCCGGGAACAGCAGGCGGTGGCTGCGGTAGCCGACAATCGGCACCTCGCCGCGAATCTGGCCGTCGTTGTCGTAGAGGTACATAAAGTCGAGCTTGGACGAGTCGTTGCCCAAGATGGTAAAGAGACCATCGGCAAGCGGCGTATTGGACTCCCCCGACGTGACGGCGAGCTGCTCTTCTTCCTCGCCTTTGAGAGCCGGCGTCTTGACCGTGAACGTCGAGGTGCGGCTGATACCATCTTGTGCCGTGCAAGTGATAGTTACCGTGTTTTTGTGGTTGGGAATGAGGCCGATGACCTTGAACTCGTGTTCCATGGCCGGCGCGTCACCGCCGTGGGGCGTATGGGAAAACGCGGCGACCTTGGGCGTGTCGCCAGTCTTTTTGCGGCCGGCGACCTTGTAGGAGACGGTTACGGAATCCGTTGTCGCAAAGCGAACGTAGCAGCTCAGGGTATCGGTGCCAAAGGGATCCTGCGCGATAAACGGAGTGGTCTCGTTGTAGCCGCCGTCAGCGTACTCGGCATCGAGCCGCTCCTTGATGGCCGCCTGCTTCTCGACGTCGTAGGTCGCGACAATCTGCTTGTGGAGTTTCTTTTGCTCGTCAGTGAGCTCGTTGCTCGCAGTAGATGCGGCGCCCGTGCCGGCTCCGCCGACCGAGCAGCCCATGAGCCCTGTCCCGGCAAGCGCCAGCGCGCCCGCCGCGCCCGCAAGAGCCGCTCGACGCGAAAACAGTCTGCTGTCCTTGTCACTCAATTCCATATCGTTAACGTCTTTGAATACCATTGTTGTTCCCTCATATACCACGGCGTTTGCCCAGCCCTGTCTAATTATGACTCGCAGTTTAACAAACGCCCCTTAATGCAAGTTTAAGCTTGTAGCGATACGGAAACGCGGGGCGCGAAGGGAATCCGCAACCCTTCCGCTCCCAAGTGATCAATCGGGGCGGCCGCGATGGTGCTCGATCCAGTCCGCGGCAAAGTCGACAAGTTCGCGTTGGCGCATAAAGCGGATTGTCCCGTTGCCGAGCGGCGCTGCGGCGCACTGACACTGCAAATGATACGTTTCTCAATGTTGCCGAGGAATCTTTTTAGTACTTGAAGAAGCCCTCACCCGAGCTTTCGCCCAGCTTGCCTTCGTCGAGCATCTGCTTGAGGACGGATGCCATAGCCTTAAAGTTGTAGGGCATCATCATCTTTTTGAGCAGCGGGCTCACCAAGCCCGGCACCTTCTGATACTGCATGACGATGTTGTAGGCCGTCTGGATGCCCACGGTGTCGAACACGCGGAACGGGCCCTTGGGCGCGCCAGTGCCGCGCGTCCATGCGAGGTCGATGCTCTTGGGGTCGCTGACGCCCGAGACGTACAGATCAAGGCCCGAAAGCAGCCACGGTACCAGCATGGAATTGAGCAGATAGCCGTTCTTTTCCTTGTTGACGGGCAGGGCAAGCATACGGATGTCGCTGGCAAAGTCGACGAGCTCATCGAAATAGCGCTTGTCTGTCTGGTCCTGAGCCATGACCTCGGTCATGTTGTTCTTCCAGATGGAGTTGGCAAAGTGCAGCGACAGGTACTTCTCGGGGCGGCCGGTGTACTTGGCAAAGGTGCTCGGCAGCAGCGTGGAGGAGTTCGTCACGACAACGGTCTTTTGCGGGAGAACCGGGGCGAGCTTCTTGTAGAAGTCGATCTTTGCCTGGGTGTCCTCGGCCATCGACTCGATAACCAGATCGGCGTCGGCCACTGCCTTGGCAAGATCGAGCTCTAGCTTGAGTGTGGAGTAGGCACGCTCGACGGCGGCGAGCGCCGCCTCCTTATCGAAGGGCTGGTCGCTATCGGCGATACCGGCACACCACTCGCCCGTGCCGTCCGCCATGCCCTCGATAGCCGCGATGTACTCCTCGCGCACATGATCGATCTTGGGCTGAGTGCGGCCGATGCTGCCCTCGCTGCGCAGCCAGATCGTCACATCGAAGCCGCAGTAGGCAGCCTGAAAGGCAATCTGGCTTCCCAACACGCCGCCACCGGCAACACAAACGGTCTTGTAGCTCATAGGAACAGTCCTCTCTTACGTAATTCCATGGATGTGTATTTATTCAACCGTAAGGATGACACGCTCTAGAGGTGGGTTCCATAAACGGACGGTAATTTGCGGCGAACGGCTACATATGTTCATTATCTCAGGGTTCCAAGGGCGATTTTTGGTGCCACTGACACGTAGCTTTCGGAAGAGGTGCTAGTTGGGGCGTTTACGCAGCATACGTCCAGCAAAAACGGGTGGTAGCCGATACGGCTACCACCCGTTTGTCTCATATCTAGCACATAGCAGGCCAACTACTTCTTAATGCCACGTCCCAGACGCTTGGCGACCGATGCAACGGCCTCCTCGCTGACCGAGCCACAGCTCACGCAGCCATCATGGGCATGCATCTGGCCGGTGACCTCGTCCATCGCGAGCGGCGCCACCTTCTCGAGCTTAAAGCCCTTACCGGCGCGCATGTTTTCCTTGGCCACGCTGATCATGAGCTTAATGCGGTTGAGCTGGTTGACCTCGGACGCGCCGGGGTCGTAGTCCACCGCGACAATGTTGCTCTCGGGGTGCTGACGGCGCAGCTCCTTGATCACGGCCTTGCCCACCACGTGGTTAGGCAGGCACGCAAAGGGCTGCGTGCAGATGATGTTGGGCGCGCCATGGTCAATCAGGTCGAGCATCTCGGCCGTGAGCAGCCAGCCTTCGCCCATGTTGTTGCAAACCGAAAGCACCGTACGGGCCTTGTCCGCCATGGTGCCGATGCGCTCGGGCGCCTCAAAGCGGCGGGACTTTTGGAGCAGCTCCTCCACCGGCGTACGCATCCAGTCCACGAGCTTGATGAGCGCCTGCATACCAGCGCGCGTGGTTGCAGAGCTTCCGAGCTCATCCTTCTGCAGCTCGGCGTTGCTCATGGAGTACAGGAAGAAGTCCAGCAGGCCCGGCACCACGGCCTCGCAGCCCTCGCGCTCGATAACGTCAACCACGTGGTTGTTGGCTGTGGGGTGGAACTTGACCAAGATCTCGCCGACCACGCCCACGCGCGGCTTGGTGCCCTCACCCACGAGCGGCATGGTGTCGAACGCGCGGATGGCCTCGCGGCACAGCTTGGTGTAGTTGTGGCGGTTGAACTTGGGCGCCAGCTTGCGGGCGTGCGCCATGTACTCCTCGTAGAGTGCGTTGGCGGCACCGGGCGTAGCCTCGTATGGACGACAGCGATAAAGCATCTGCATCATCACGTCGCCAAAGAGCACCGCGTAGACTGCCTGCTTAAGCAGCGCCGGCGTAATCTTAAAGCCGGGGTTGTCCTCACCGAGCGCCACCGCCGAAAGCGAGATCACCGGGATCTCGGGGTGGCCGCTCTCGCGCAGGGCCTTGCGGATGAGTGCGATGTAGTTGGTGGCACGGCAGCCGCCGCCGGTCTGGCTGATAACCACGGCCGTCTTGGACAGGTCGTACCGGCCGCTCTCGATGGCCTCCATAATCTGGCCGGTCACCAAAATGGACGGATAGCAAATGTCATTGTTCACATAGCGCAGGCCGGCCTCGACGGCGTCGTGATCGGTCGAGGGCAGCAGCTCCAAGTTGTAGCCGGCACCGCGGAACACCTCTTTGACCAGGTCAAAGTGGATCGGCGCCATCTGCGGGCACAGGATGGTGTAGCCCTCCTCGCGCATCTGCTCGGTAAAGGGCACCTTGGGCCACGCGGTCGATGCGCTCTCGCGCTGAGCCTCGAACGTGTACTTGCGGCTCGCGAATGCGGGGGCATCCGTGGAGGGAGCCACCGGCGCGGCATCGCCCTGCTCGTAGGTCTCGCCCGCGGCCGCGGCCTCGGCCAAGCGCTCGGCCTCCTGGTCCTTAAGCGCGGCCATGAGCGAGCGGATGCGGATGCGCGCGGCGCCCAGGTTGGACACCTCGTCGATCTTGAGCACGGTGTAGATCTTGCCGCTGGCCTCCAGAATCTCCTGCACCTGATCGGTAGTCAGAGCGTCCAGGCCGCAGCCGAAAGAGTTGAGCTGGATCAGGTCCAGGTCGTTGCGCATCGTCACAAAACGGGCGACGGCGTACAGGCGGCTGTGGTACATCCACTGGTCGACGACGCGGATGGGGCGCTCGGGCTTCACCAGGTGCGCAAGCGAATCCTCGGTAAAGACCGCAAAGCCAAAGCTCGAGATAAGCTCGGGCAGGGCGTGGTTGATCTCGGGGTCGTTGTGGTAGGGGCGGCCGGCGAGCACGATGCCGTGACCGCCGTGGTCCTCGACCCACTTAAGGGTCTCCTCACCCATGGTCTGGATGTCCTCGTGGAAACGCGCATCGGCCTCAAAGGCAGCGTTGACGGCGGCATCGACCTCGGAGCGCGTGATCTTGGGACCGCGCACGCGGCCGCGACCAGCTTGCGCATCGGCCACGCGGTCGACGGCGAGCACCTGGTACAGACGGCGCTTGAGCTCGGTCTTGTCGTGATAGGGCACAAACGGGTACAGGAACTCGATATTCTGCTCACGGATCTCGTCGATGTTGAGCGCCAGCGCCGTGGGGTAGCTCATGACGATGGGGCAGTTGTAACAGTTGCCGGCGGTCGGATCCTCCTTGCGCTCCCAGCGCACGCACGGCATCCAGATAAAGTCGACATCGCGGTCGATAAGGTTCATCACGTGGCCGTGGCTCATCTTGGCCGGATAGCACACGCTCTCGGACGGCATGGACTCGATGCCCGCCTGGTAGGTCTTCTTGCTCGACTGGTCGGACAGCTGCACGCTAAAGCCCAAGCGCGTAAAGAACGCGTGCCAGAAGGGGTAGTTCTCGTACATGTTGAGTGCGCGCGGGATACCCACGGTGCCGCGCGGGGCCTCGTCGGGGCTCAGCACCTCGCGATTAAAGAGCAACTCGTTTTTCTTTTTGAAGAGGTTAGGGGCCTCGGTCTTTTGCTTTTTGTGGCCGGCGCCCTTCTCGCAGCGGTTGCCGGTAATGAAGCGCCTGCCGCCGCCAAAGTCGTTGACGGTGAGCTGGCAGTTGTTGGAGCAACGGCCGCAGCGGACGTGCTTTTGCGTCACAGTGAGGTGCGCGATGTCCTCGGCCGAAAGGATGGTCGAGGTGCCGTCGGCGCCAGCGCGATCACGGGCGAGCAAGGCCGCACCATAGGCGCCCATGCAGCCGGCGATGTCGGGACGCACGGCGTGAACGCCGGTGAGCTGCTCAAACGCGCGCAGCGTGGCATCGGACATAAAGGTGCCGCCCTGGACGATCACCTGGCTTCCGATCTCCTTGGGATCGCGCAGCTTAATGACCTTGAACAGGGCATTCTTAATGACGGAATAGGACAAACCGGCCGCGATGTCGCCCACCGTGGCACCTTCTTTTTGCGCCTGCTTAACACGCGAATTCATAAAGACCGTGCAGCGACTGCCCAGGTCCACCGGAGCCTTGGCATGGATGGCGGCGTCGGCGAACGCGCGCACGTCCATGTTCATAGAGACGGCGAAGCTCTCGATAAAGCTACCGCAGCCCGACGAGCAGGCCTCGTTGAGCATGATGTGCTCGATAACGCCGTCCTTGACGCGCAGGCACTTCATGTCCTGACCGCCGATGTCCAGGATAAACTCGACGCCGGGCAGGAATGCCTTGGCGCCGCGCAGGTGCGCGACGGTCTCGATCTCGCCGGAATCGGCCTT
Source organism: Collinsella sp. HCP3S3_D1 (assembly GCF_052064015.1). Taxonomy (NCBI): domain Bacteria; kingdom Bacillati; phylum Actinomycetota; class Coriobacteriia; order Coriobacteriales; family Coriobacteriaceae; genus Collinsella; species Collinsella sp. HCP3S3_D1. Next base: position 38,701 of record NZ_JBQHWK010000017.1, on the reverse strand, counting down.
GAGGGCCTCGATGAGCAGCGCCTCGCCGTAACCCGTGGTGGTCACGTGGCCGATGGTGCAGCCGGCGGGGATGTGGTTGTAGAAATCGGCCATGATGACCTTGGCCGTACCCAGGATGTCACCGTTGTTGTTGCCGTACCAGGTATGCAGCAACTGGCCGTCCTCACCCACAAGCGCGGCCTTCATGGTGGTGGAACCGGCGTCGATACCGATGAACACGCGACCGGTGTAGCCTTCGAGCTTGCCCTTGGGGACGACCTCGGTGTCGTGGCGGGTCTTGAACTCGGCAAAGTCCTCGTCGGTGGCAAAGAGCGGATCCAGACGCTCGACCTCGGCGCCCTGTGTGTCACCCAGGGCATCGATGGCCTCGATGAGCTGCGGGAACGTGCTGAGCTTATTGGACTCGTGCGCCATGGCGGCACCGCTCGCCACAAACAGGTGAGCATTTTGGGGCACGATGCGGTGCTCCTCGTCCAGGTTGAGCGTGAGGTAGAAGCGATGGCGCAGCTCGGAGAGATACTGCAGCGGGCCGCCCAGGAAGGCGACGTTACCGCGGATGGGACGGCCGCACGCCAGGCCCGAGATGGTCTGGGTCACGACGGCCTGGAAGATGGAGGCGGCCACGTCCTCGGGGCGGGCGCCCTCGTTGAGCAGCGGCTGGACGTCGGTCTTGGCAAAAACGCCGCAGCGGCTGGCGATGGGATAGATGGTGGTGGCGTTGGCCGCGAGCTCGTTAAGGCCGCTGGCGTCGGTGTGCAGCAGGGTTGCCATCTGGTCGATGAACGCACCCGTACCGCCGGCACAGGTGCCGTTCATGCGCTGCTCGATGCCGTTATCGAAGTAGATGATCTTGGCGTCCTCGCCGCCCAGCTCGATGGCGACATCGGTGGCCGGGATGAGGGTCTCGACGGCGCGTTTGCTGGCGATGACCTCTTGGACAAACTCCAGGTCGAGCCACTGGGACAGCAGCAGGCCGCCCGAGCCGGTAATGGCGCAGGTCATCTGGGCCGTCGGCAGCACAGTCGCGGCGCCCTCGAACAGATCGCGGGCGCAAGCGCGAACGTCGGTGTGATGGCGCTGGTACTTGGCGTAGACGATCTGGTTGTCATCGTTGAGCACGGCGAGCTTGACGGTGGTGGAGCCAACGTCGATGCCCAGGTGCAGATTGCCGTGGGCGTTGTCGGGGTTGAAGATCGCGCCTTCGGGGGCGTGGGCGGCGGCTGCGGGCTCGGCGGCGGTGGCGGGCTCGCTAGCGACGGACGTCTCCCCTGCCGCGTTCTTGGCATCGGCAACTGCCTCGGCAACTTTCTCGGCAGCCGCGGTCGCGGCCTTCTGCGCGGCGTCCACCACGGTGGGCGCAGCCTCGCGTGCGGCGGCGACCATGCGGTCCTTGATGCCCTCGACGAGTTTGCTCATTGTCTCTCCTCTTAGTTGTTGGACTCGACGGTTGCGGGGGTGTCGGCCGCGTCCTCGAGCTGCAAGTTCAATAGCTTCATGCCGTACTCCGGCACGTTGATATCGATGGGTTGGCCATACAGGTCACCAGGACGCACAAAAGCGAGCACCGTCATCATACGCGCCATGGCCTCGGGCGATTCGGTGAGCCCGCGCTCAAACCAGCGCTGAATCATGCCGACCTCGGCACTCACGACGTAGGTGACGTAGTAGTCAAAGAACGTGCCCAGCGCCAGGCCCAAAATGCCCGTCTGCGCACGCGGCACCACAGCCTCACGCGCGGTGTCGATAATCCTTTTAATGAAGGCCTGGTCGCCGCCCGGACCCAGCAGCGCACCGATCAAGTCGCGGTTGGCCGCAAGATAACGCAGTAGCTCAACCGAACCGGGCGCCGGCTCGAGCTCATCGATGTTGTGATAGAGATCGGGCAGCCGAGCTGCGGTGATGAGCTCAATACGCTCACGGATCTCGGCCAGCAAGCCGTCCTCGATTTGATTGATAAAGTCGGGGATATCGCGGTAGTGCGAATAGAACGTACGGCGCGTGAGGCCAGCACGCTCGGTGAGCGAAGCGACGTTAATGCGCGAAAGATCGCCGCTTTCGGCTAGTTCGCTGGCAAGTGCCTGGCGAAGGGCACGCTGCGAGCGAAGGGACCGGCGATCGCATTTCTCGAGCTGGGACAAGCGTCCTCCTTGTTACTCTGCCTGTGCGCTATTGCACAGTGCGAGTATTATTGCACACCGTGTGCATCAACACGTAAAGGCAATATTTGAGATGTGACAAAGGGGCAGTCCCTTTGTCACATTCCATTCTCTCCTGGTACCGTTAATGGGACCAACGGCCTCCACACCAGTTGCATCATGCCGGTAATGATCGATAAGGAGACCGACATGAACAATCAGGCATGCGATGGCATCACCGATGCCGGCAAGGACCTCGTCCTCAGCTGCATCAAGAGCCAAGAGCTGCGCGACCACATGCGTAAATACCTATACTGGCCAGCGCCAATCATCGCCGGCTCTCTTAAGACGCTTGATGAAAAACGCACCATGCTCGAGCAACTCCGCAAGGAGGTTTCGCCGGAGCTGGTCGAAGATATCGATTCGCATCTCGCCCAGCTCAACAGCGCACTCGATATGCTCCACAACATCGAGCGCGACCGCGGAATCCTCCTACTGCACGTCATGGTCTACAACGAGGAGGAGCGCGACGCCGACGCCCTCGACGGTCCCTTCCCCACCGCATCGTGGGAGGCCGCGCAGGCACTCATGAAGCGCTACATCGAAGAGTATCCTGAAGACGACTGGTCCGAATCGTACTGGAAGATCGACCTATACACCCCGGAAGACCTTCACGAACATCAAATGGCGCAGTCCTCCCTGGCGTTTGCGGCAACCAAGGATGGCGAGCTTATATTTCTCCGCGATCAGCGCAATAACCGCACTCGCAAATCGTATGTCGAAAGCGCCTGGCGAAACGATAGCAGACGGTTCTGCAACAGCAACGAACCCATCTATACGCCGTGGGTCCCAGGCGACATCCTCAAAATCGACGGTCGCCCCTTTGATCACGGGCCTCGCTTTGCCATTGTGCTCGAAAACGACTACGAGCACACGCTCCGGGGACAGATCTGGTGCGCAGGGCCTAGTAAAGATCACGGCGTTAAGGAGGGTTCACTTTCATCCGGCACCTACAGCGACAGTCTCCTGGACCCCTTCATCCCCTCCGCCCTCTACACCGCCGAGTGCTACACCGGTGAGCTGCCGGACGACTGCGCTTTTATGCTCGAGCTTTCGCAGATGCTGCACGACAGCCCCGACTACGGCAAGCAATGGTCCGAAGGCTCGGTCGGACATGACTGCCTTCAGCCGTATCGCAAGCCCGCCAACCAAAGCGAGCTGGATATTCGTCCGGACATCTTCGAGTTTTTAGACTCGCACAGTATTAAGGAGCATCTTCAACGAATCAACTACGAGCTCACCACGCCCGTAGCGGCTTTCATTGTCAATTGCTCGCATAAAGCAACGCTGCAGCAAAAGCTCGAAGGCTGGCAAAAGATCATCGACAATATGCCCAATTGCACCATGAACCGCAGAAACGACACGGTCGTCATCCCGGACTTCCATGCCTTTCTGCGCAATGTCATCAAACAGGAGAAACGAAAACTCGCGCACCTTAAAAGGACGGACGGTCAAAGCCTGTACTTCTTTGAGGACTACTCGTGGGACTGGCGCGGGCAGGTCGGCTATCTTTACGGCCCGTACAGCAGTTATCAAAAGTGCTTCGATGCCATCTGGAAAGAGCTCGACGGTGACGATCCCAAAGCCATCAGGATCACCCGTCGTCCCATCGACCCAGAAGAAGACCACTATGCCGACGACATGGTCTTACTCAATGCGAACGGCGAAGTAATGTCTTGCGATTACCGCAACAAAAGCGAGTGGGACGAGGCGGGCACCGCCAGCGATTTCGAGGACATGTGGTTTGATATCCCGACGCCTTTCCATGCCGGAGACATCGTCTGCAACCTCCAACGCCCCGACAAGCCGATGGTGCTGTTTGACCTGCAAACTTGGGGATCCGAACGAGTCGACAAAGAGCTGGCCTCCTCCGTCTACAAAGAGCGCCTCGTTCAAAAGGCCGACAAGCTATTGCGCTGGCACCGATATGACGGCGACACCAGCGACATGTACGCCTACGGCTGCCAAGTCTCATCCGCCTTGCATTTCCCCTTCTACATTGGGGAGCCTGAGGGCTTTCTTTTGGACATCGACTATTACCGCAAGCCGCTCAAGTCAGAGGAGCGAATCCTTTACGGCGTCAGGGCATATGTCAAAGGCGACCTGGCGGTTGATTCGCTCGCCGCAATGGCCAGCGCATGCGAGCTACAGGCGCTGGCGGAGAAAAAGGCGCGTGGCTTCGAGGATGTAGACGGTTGGCTCAAGGACCGCTACCCGGAGCTGTTCGATGCGACGGCCGATCCCTTCTTAGAGGGAGGTTGCACCAGTTACGCTTAGTTTTTGAAACGCCCCTACCGATTGTCCTTTCAGTACGCGCACACTCATGTACCAGTGCGTTTCCAAAAGTATGTTTGACGCGAGATTCATATGGGACCCGTTAATGGGACCACAAAGCACAACCTCTGATGGATGCTAACGGCAACGACCGAATTGGAGGTTTCTATGGACAGCCAAGCAGATACCGTGATCACCGATGCCGGCAGGGAGCTCGTTTGCAGTTGCATCAAGGACGATGAGCTGCGTGCTCATATGTTCAAACACATGGGAATGGCAGATGGCTCCCTCTGTAAAACCATCGGCGGCTCCCTCAAGACGCTCGACGAAAAACGGACCATGCTCGAGCAGCTTCGCAAAGAGGTCTCATCGGATTACGCCGAGACGATCGACTCCGGCCTCGAACAACTCGACACTGCACTCGATATGCTTTACAACGTTGACCGTGACCGCGGTATCTTGCTGGTCTCCGGCGTGTTTTACAGTGAAGACGAGCGCGGGCACGACACCTTTGATGGCCCCTTCCCCGTTGCCTCTTGGGATGCCGCTCAAACCCTTATGAAGCAATACGTCGATGACGACCCCGATGAAGATTGGTCCGAATCATTCTGGCAGATTAAGCTCTATACCGCCGAAGACTTACACGACCGCCCACGCGCTCAAGCCTCGCTGATATTCGCCGCAACCATGGCTGGCGATTTGGTCTTTTTGAGCGACCGCCGGAATCAGCGGACTCCGCACCAAAGCATCGATCACTTGCCGTGGAACAATAGCAAGCACTTCTGCGCCAATGGTGAGGTCTTTTACACTCCCTGGGTCCCCGGCGACATCATCAAGATTGACGGTCGGCCCTTCGATCACGGTCCCCGTTTTGCCATCGTGCTCGAAGACGACTACGATAGCTCGTTCAAAGGCCAGGTTTGGTGCGCCTATCCGAGCAAAATCTACGGCGTTGAGGAAGGCAATCTCCGCTTGAGGGATTTCACGGACGGCTTCCTCGACGACTTCACGCCCTCTGCCCTCTATACCGCCGAACGTTATACCGGCGAATTGCCCGATGATTGCTCCTTTATGCTCGAGCTCTCGAAAAAGCTGCACGATGACCCCAGCTACGGCAAACATTGGTCGGACGGATCGGTCGTACACGACTGCCTGCAGCCATACCGCACATCGGCCGGTCCCAGTGCCAACGCTATACGTTCGGACATTCTCGAGTTTCTCGACTCGCCCGATATCAGAGAGCATTTGGAAGGCATCGGCTACGAGCCCACCACGCCCGAGGCAGCGTTCATCGTCGACCATTCGAACGAGAAGACGCTGCAACAGAAAATTGAGGCCTGGCAAAAGATTCTCGAAAACATGCCCAATTGTGCGATGAGCAGGCGATACGGCACGTTCAATATCCCCAACTTCCATGTCTTTCTTCGCGACGTCATCAGATGGGAGCGCAAGAAAATCGCCCAGTTCAAACAGCCTGGCAAGCACATGTATTTCTTTGAGGACAAGACGGGAAGTCCCCATGAGAGCGGGTGCAATTATGGCCCCTACACCAGCTACGAAAAATGTTTCGAGGCAATCTGGAATGAGCTTGAGGAGGAAAATCCTACCTCGATAGAAATAACGCGCCGCCCGATCGATCCGGACGAAGACTACTATGCCGCCGACAGGCTCATGCTCAACGCAAAAGGCGAGACCATGGACTGTCAACTGCGCTGCATCGACATGGAACGCGAGGGCGAAGACCCCACTTTCGCTTTTGAGTTGATGTGGTTTGACATCCCGACGCCATTCCACGCCGGCGACATCATTTGTCGTCACGGCGACCCTGGCGACCCCATGCTGCTTCTCAATATGCAGACATGGACCACGCAGCGGGTCATAGATGAGCTTCCGCCTTCCACCTACAGGGAATGCGCCGCAAAAAAGGCCGACGACCTGCTCAGGCACCATCGGCAAAATGGCGATACGAGCGACATGTACGCCTACGGCTGTCAGATTGAATATCCCCTGGAGTACCCCGTCTATATCGGAGAGCCGAGTTGTTTTCTTCTCGATATGGAATACTGCCGTACCCCGCTCAAGCCGGAGGCGAGAATTCTGTACGGCGTGCGGGCATATCTCGACGGCAATCTGGGTCTTGACTCACTAATTGCGCTATCAAGTCTTTGCGAGCTGCAGGCGCTGGTCAAGAAAAAAGCCGAGCGGTTTGAAGGGGAAGACGGCGGGCTCAAGATCCGCTATCCGGAGCTGTTCGATGATGCGATAACCCCGCCGGAGCGATTCGAAACAAAGAGGAGCTAACCATGGACATCTTGGATTTTGTTGACTCCCGGGACATTCGGGAGCATCTCCTCCGCATCAATTTTCAACCCAACACCATTGAGGCCGCCTATCTGGTTTGGTTTTCGAAGACCGCCACGCTCGATCAGAAATGCGAAGCTTGGCAGGAGATCGCCCGAACTATGCCCAATTGTTCGCTGGAGGCAACCCATGCCGGTCTTGGAAGGCCGGCCATCCCCGATTTCCATACTTTTTTGCGCTGGACAATCGATTACAACAAGCGGTGCGTCAATGCGTTTGCGAGTGGGACGGGCTACGTTTATCAGTATGAAGAGGAGATTGTGCCCGACGGGCAACTTTGTGGGGCCTTCGGCGCGCCATTCAGCTGTTATGAGAAATGTGCCGAGGCGTTGCGCGGTGATGATGAGCTGGCGAGCCGTCCAGAGGCACGCGTACGCATCACCCGGCGCCCGCTCGATGCCGACGAAGAACATCGCCGGGAAGATTGGCTCATGGTGAACGGTAAAGGCGAGGCCCTTTCCGTCTATTGTCCTTCCGCCGGCCCCGTTGAGAACGATTGGGAGATCGCATTCGAGTTCATCTGGGTCGATATCCCCACGCCGTTCCACACCGGCGATATCGTCTGGACGCCACAAGGCAGTGCCCGCGAGCCGTTCACGCTGTTCGATCTGCCCACGTGGGACCGGACAAAGCTCGAGGCAGAGCTTCGGCAGGCAGACCGTTCTGACGAATGGCTTGATCATGCGCAGCAGCGCCTCGAGCACTATCGCCATGCAGGGGATATCAGCAACATGCGTGCCACTGGCTGCTCGATTACCTACAACGAGACGTTTCCCCTCTACATCGGCGAGCCAGACCCGCTTTACCTGAATCTTGAGTACTATCGCAAACCACTCGAAGACGAGCAGCGAATTTTAATCGCCGCCCAGGCCTACCTGCGCGGCGACCTGTATGTCGACTCACTCATCGCGTTTATCGACACCATAAGGATGGAGTCCAAGGCAAAGCGCAACCTGGAAGAGCTGCGTCTGGATCAGGCGCCGCTCAAGGAGAAGTACCCGCAGCTATTTGAATAAAGGTCGTCATGCCCGAATCCACAAGAAGTCGCACCAACAACTCGGAGACTATCGTGCACGAAGAAATAATCAACTTGATCGACTCTCCGGAGCTGCGAGAGCATTTGCTGCATAATCCGCAGCTCCTGAGCGGCGACCATTACATGCAGATTGTCGGTGGAGCACCGGTTGAAATTACCCGCAAACGAGAGCTACTCGGCAGACTGGTTGCTGGCGGGTGCAACTCGTCAGACGACACCCCTTACTGGCACTATCGGCAGATTTGCTTCGACTACATCGATGACTGCCTGAACGCGCTAAAGGCCGTCGACGGGAACAGGAAGGTACTGCTTATTAGCGAAATTAGCTTTGTCGACAACGAAGTGGGATCCGCCATCACGCATGGCCCCTTCCCCGTAGCATCGTGGCAGGCAGCCCTTGCGGCAATGAAGGCATACGCAGACAAGTGGAGCGAAATGACAGACCTGTCGTCCTCATACTGGATGATCGAGCTGTTCAACCTTGCCAACGACCCAAGCTGTTCATATCCATACGACGGCTTTCTACAGCCAGACTACACTTACTACGCAAACGCCTCCGGCGAAATCCAGTACATCTGCAGGGAAGAAGAGGGCGAATGTGGCGAGGTGCTCGACTGCATTGTGGGTGGAATCTTTGGCCCGTGGTTCAAGGGGGCATATGTCGACCTGCCCACTCCGTACAGAAAGGGCGAAATTCTTGAGATCGACTGCCGCCCATGGGCGCCGGGACCTTGTTATTGCCTGGTAGCAAACTCGAAATTGGACTGTCTGTATTCCGATGGCGATGGGCAGATCAGATGTGGCTCTATCCCCTACGGCAGTTGCTTTGCCGGATGGGCGTATACGAACTTGATGCTGTCGCCCGTGTTCAGGGCGAGAAAAGCAACGCAGCCCTTGCCGGAAGCATGCGTGACCTTGCAAGCAATCGGGCTAGACCGGATAGATGACTTGCTAGAAGCGTGCGCCGACAACAAAGAAGAAGAACCCGGCTGGTTGGATATATATCGGCATCGCTCGCGTTGACGGGAGATGCGGAAAACCGCAGCGATCCCCATCAGCAGGTCTTGCCCATATCTCAATTCAGCATTCGAATCTTCATAGATACGAAAAAAGCCGTGCCCAAACCAGGCACGGCCCGAGAACGAGACTCAGAATATCTTTGGGCGAAGTGAAAGCATCTTGATCCGCCCAAGCTCTACACATAATGTCGAACTTGGGCGGGACTTTTCCATTGTCAATCGTCGCTAAGCTTAGCGACGATTTATTTCATCGTCTCCTTTGCCTTGTCGAGACGACTGCCCTTGAAGAAGTACCAAATCATCAGGTCGACTTCATGGAAGCCAATATCTGGGGCGGAGCCGTTATTTGAACCAACCGTCTGGTTTTCCTGCTTTCGCCACTCATTGATACCGTCAACGATATGGCTGTAAAGATCAAGGTATCCCAGGTAGCCCCAAGCGACCTGGGCGTCAGCGTTTTCAACATCCTCATCGGGCGTGGCAACCAGTTTATTAATCGTACCTCTAATCCATGCATATCGGTTTCCATAGCGGCTCAATGGAGTGTCATTGTATTTTTTGCACCATTCGTTAAGCCACTCACCCTCATTGCTGCCGTAATCAATATAAGCATCCGCATAATAAGGAAGCATTGTGCCGACAACCGTGTCATAGATGCAGAAGTTGTCCGCATCATAGATATAAGAGTCATTCACCTCACGCCTGCTTAGATTACGACAACCATGGTGGCAAAACTTTGTTGCAAAGGAAAAATTGCTTCGGTTGCACTTAAGGTCGCTAGGGTCCTCTTCCGGCAATAGTTTATAAGTCATATTTGTTGTAGCGCGCGCGATGCTGGCAACGAGATTCGCTCGGGACTCAAGGTCTTTTTCCAGCAGGCTAGACCCCAGTTCATTATTATTCGCATACTGGCTCACAAGATATGCGGCAGTTATAAGTGTTCCACCAGTAAGCTCGGCTTCGCCCTCATCCCCCTTTTCACCACTACCGCCTTGCGAATCCTCTTTGATTTCGCAAAGCCGTTTGAGCTCGGCATTCATCTTGCCCATTAGCTCATCTTGGCCACCCTTTACCGTCACTGCAGCCAAATGCGTCGAATTCATTTTATTAGTAAAATAAACAGCCTCCCGGATGGCGCAGGCATCACCGTTCGAAGCATCCACATACTTATCGTGAATCGTGTCCTGATCAATCCATGTGTAATTCGAATCATTATTTACGAGACCGTTCACAAAGGCGATGTTCTTATCGCTAAAAACCGGAAAACCGTTCTGGTCTAAATCAAACTCGTAATACTTATCCGGATGAAGCGAAGCCTCAATGGAAGAAACGATTCGCCTAACATTCCGATCTTTACGCGTTGCCATTGGACGTTCCTTTCTGAATCTGACAGAAGCCCGCTCGTCTTTGCCCTCTATTTGATGGTAATTCTTAACCCACTTAAACGCATCTTCTTGGCTGTTGAGCGGTCACTTTCTGCTGGTAGACGCGCTGCTGGCCGAGCAGTTGTTATTAGCCCTGACCTCAGCCAAAGACTCGCGCGCAGGAAGATTCCGTGCCATCGAAACTTATGCGGGCCAGGGCGTCTGCATTGCAGTGGGTCTCGGCAAAAGCCGCATCGTTGCCGCCCTCTGCCGCAAAGCAGCCTGCCAGGATGGCGGATGTTGGGCTGAGCATGTTGCGCAGGTCGCGCAGGGCTGCATTCACGGGGCGATTGTCGTCGAGCATCTCGAGTCCGTCAATTACGACCACGACGTCCTTTAGCACTGCTCTATTCCACGTCTGGTCGCCGAGCAACCAGCTCGTTAAAAGGTCCATGGTCATGTTGTCCTCAACAAAAATGCCTAGGTTGCGCTGCTTGAGGCGCATCGTTGCGCGGATTGCCTCGACTTGACGCTCTTCAGAATCCTCCGGCACTTTGGTGCCCATCTCGGCGCGAATAAGCCGGGCGATCGCGTCCTCTTCACACTCCCGCATCGGCACGTAAAGCACAGTGCACTGCTCGCTCAGGCATAAAACCGCATGCGCCAGTACGTTCGAAACGTCTTCATGCGCGCCGCCAATCACGCTAAGCTTGCCTAGTCCAATACCGCCGCCCAGGATGTCATCAACAGGCATACCAGTCTTCAATACCTGTAGGACCTCGAACACCGATGTTTCCATGGCATGATCGAGCCCGGAAGTCAGTCGATCATGGAAACGGCTTATGTCAAAGACGCCATCGCCCCGTTCTTCACGAATCCAACCACGCTGGCTCGCATCTGTCGGCGGCATAACGCCTGGCAGGCCCATTATCTCGCCCATGCTCACAGAGTGTCCAATTCGGTCGTCCCTGGAGTCCATCTTTAACGTCATCGCAACCCTCCTAACGCCTACCACGCTTACCAGTAGCCTTAAAATTCCAAATCGGCTTGAGTCGGTGAATAACATCAACCGTCGGGTCCATGAGTCTCAGTACATCATCCGCAGGCTTATACGCTTCGGGCGACTCATCGAGCGTCGTCTCGCATGCACTCGGACAGTAGATGCCGGCATCGCGCATCTCGTTAACGAACGACCTGGTGTCGAGCGTTTGGAACGCTTTGGCGCGGCTCATCGCGCGACCCGTCCCGTGCGGCGCCGAACAGTTCCAGTCCTCGTTTCCCTTGCCGCGTGCAATAACGGCACCGTCGCGCATGTTGAACGGAATCAGCACCATCTCGCCCGCATGAGCGCTAATGGCGCCCTTGCGAATCATGCCGCCTTCCGAGATGTAGTTGTGCATGGTGGTAAAGCCGTCTCCGTCGAGCCGAATTCCCGTACGCTCAATAATCTGTGCGACAATCGCCTTGCGGTTCTGATTCGAGAAGCGTTGGCAGTTATGCATATCGACGAGATACTCGGCAGAAAGATCTCCCACGAGATACTTAAGCTCGTCGGGGATATCCGCCGTGCACGTCTTCTGCGCCAGCGCCTGATGATGCTCCGCCGTCTGCTTGCCCATGTTGCGCGAGCCGGTGTGCACGACCAGATATTGGCACCCATCCTCGTCCTCGTCGAGTTCAATGAAGTGATTGCCGCCGCCCAGCGTGCCCATGGAGCGCTCAACCTTGCGCTTGTCCTGAAGCCAATCGCGCGACTCCATGTCAAAGTCCGCGAGTACGCAGGCAGGATCGCGATGAAGGCTAAAGCCCGTGGGCACCGCGCGCTTCACATCGCGATTGAACTGAATGAGGTCGTCGCGCGCGATGGTTTCCGCAAGCGGCACGCAGTACATCCCGCATCCGATGTCGACTCCAACCAGGTTGGGAATCACCTTGTCGCCCAAGTTTGCCGTAAAGCCAATCACGCAGCCCTTGCCCTTATGGGCATCGGGCATGATGCGGATTTTGGCGCCTTCAAACGCCGGGCAGCTGGAAATCTCCTCGATCTGCTCCTTGGTTGAATCCTCAAGATTCTCGGCAAAGACTTTGATGTCTGCCATCGCATTTCTCCTGTTCTGATCCTTGTAAACCGGAACCGGCCCCAAGCCAATAGAGCGCATGTCACACCAGCCAGCCAAACCGCCGATTTCCGTTTAACCACCTTTCGCCCTATTCGAGCTCTTATTGCTGCGAATACTACGGTCGCGCGGACTACAATGAGTCCCAATAACGGGTCTTGTTTTGTATCTCCGGTTGGTACCCTGCCGGCGAAAGGAGACAACGTGGCGAACAGACCAAATCAAAAGCTCAGGCTTCTGTTCCTGCTTAAAACCTTGATGGAAAAGACCGACAGCACGCACGGGCTCACAACGCAGCAGATCATCGAGGAACTCGCCTATCACGACCTTGAGGCAGAGCGAAAGGCCATCTATCGTGATCTGCAAACGCTTCGCGACTTTGGGCTCAACATCGACCAGCGCGGTGGCAGGGAATGGGCCCTGGTCTCACGCCCGCTCGACCTGCAAGAGCTCATCATGCTTGTTGACGCCGTACAGAGTTCGCCGTTTTTGACCGATGAGTTGACCGACCACCTCATCGGCAAGCTGCAGAGCCTCGCCAGCCTGGGCGAACGCGAACTGATGCACAAGCGTGTCGACGTGCCTTCGCGCGTGAAGATGCAAAACTCTGATGCCCTGCTCAACATCGACTTGATTCAGCAGGCTATGCGCGAAAAACGCAAGATTCGGTTTCGTTACTTCCACTACGACGCCGCCAAGCAAAAGGCCCTTAATCATGACGGAAAGGTCTACGAGCTCACACCTGTGCGCCTTATCTACTCCGACGAACTCTATTACATGATTGGATTTAGAGATAAATGGGCTAATGCCGGCTCGGGTCATCAGCCGTTCACGCCTTATCGCGTCGATCGCATGCTCGATGTTGCGGTATCCGAAGAGTCCGCGACCAAAGATCCGCGTATCGCAGGCTATGTGCTCGAGGACCACGTTTCGCCATCGTTTGGAGTCTATGCGGCCGATAAGACCACCGTGGTGCTGGAACTCGATGACCGCGCAATGAACCCGCTCATCGACAAGTTCGGGCTCGATGCCGTTGTGTTTGAGAACCAGGATGGGCGCCTGTTAGCTACCGTCAAAGCCCCGCTGTCTCCGCAGTTCTTTGGCTGGCTGCTGCAACTCAGCACCTTCATTAAGATCGTTCAACCTCAAAGTGCCATCGATACGTATCTTGACTATCTCGATAGCACGCGTGCGCTCTACCAGGAAGACAGGTAATACTGCCATGAACATGACCCCCAACTTTAACGTATCGTTCGAGCGCCTGAATCCCGAACAGCGCGAGGCCGTCGAATGCCTAGATGGTCCGTTGCTCGTCATTGCCGGCCCCGGCACCGGCAAGACGCAGCTGCTGAGCCTGCGCGCGGCGAACATCTTGGCCAAACGCGACGCCGCCCCTAGCAACATCCTCTGCCTCACCTATACCGAGGCGGGCGCGGAGGCCATGCGCAAGCGCCTGATTGAGCTCATCGGCCGCGACGCCTACGGCATCGAAGTCAGTACGTTCCACGGATTTGCAAGCAGCATCAGGTCGCGCTATCCCGAGTACTTCATGCGCCCTTCGACCGACACGCTTGTTACCAGCCTGCACCAGCAAGAAGTTTTTGATCGGCTGCTCAAATCGCTGCCCTTTGGTTCTCCGCTAGGCGGAGGGTCACCCGATATGCCTGCGCAAAACATCGGTAAGATGATCGGCTTTGTCTCCAAAATCAAACGCAGTGGCCTGGACTACGACACGCTGAGCGCCATCGCGCAGCAGAATATCGACGCCGCTACCTGGCTCACCGAACATTCCGAGCTGCTTTCGCTCGCCCGCGAAAGGGCAAGCGCCGTGTTGGCCGAACGCTTTGAGGAAGAGGTCGAGCGTGTCTGCGCCATGGCACCCACATCGCTCACCCGCCCGATTGACTGTCCCGCCGGCACGTACGTGCCGTACATTCTTGAGTTGCGCGACACCGTTCGCCGCACCGAGCTCATCGATGAGAAGGGCAAATCCTCGGGATACACCAAGGTGCGCGATGCCTTCTTTGGAGGCAGCAACTCTCAGGGGCGCACGTTTAAGATTGTGGAGCAGAGCGAGCGACTCAAGACCGCTTGCGACGTCGCGCGTCGCTACCAGAGCGAGCTCGACCAACACCATCTCTACGATTACGACGACATGATCGGCGACTTCGTTAACGCCGTCGAGCACAACGACGCGTTGCGCCAAGTGCTCCAGGACACCTATACCTATATCCAAGTTGACGAGTTCCAGGACACCAATGGTGCCCAGATGCGCATCATCGAGCTGCTCTGCGACGGCGTTGATGCGCCCAATATCATGGCCGTTGGCGATGACGATCAAGCCATCATGCGTTTTCAGGGCGCCACGATCGAATGCGCCAACCAGTTTGCGGCCGAGTTCTCGCCCCGGAGCATCGTGCTCAAGACCAACTATCGCTCCACGCCCGCCATCGTTGAGCTTGGTCAAGCTATCGCACGGCAAATTGAATATCGCCTCGACGCCAGCTCGAACAAATCGATCGTGGCGTTTAGGCCCCAAGGTGACCAGGTCAACTTTAGTGAGAACGTCTTCAGCGGCAAAGCCGAAGAATACGCCGCTGTCGCTGCGAGCATTAAGCAGCGGCTTGAGTCCGGCTACCTCAATGACTGCGAAGATCCCAATGAAGGAATTGCAGTCATCTCTGCCAAACACGCCGCACTGCGTTCGCTTATCCCCTTCCTCGTTAAGGAGAACGTGCCGTTTTCCTATCGTGAACGGCAAAACCTCTTTGCCTCCGAGCGCATGCAGACGACGCTGGCGCTGCTGCGCTGCGTTGCCGCGCTTACTCGCGGGAAGAAGGAGCTCGCCAGCAGCTATCTTCCGCAGATCATCTGTGCCACCGAGCTGGGCGGCGACCATCCATCGTCCGTGACGTTTGCGCTCAGCGCCAAGCGAGACCAGCATGGCGACTGGATGGCCGCCATGCGCGAGAGCAATATCGCCCGCGTCAAAGAGCTACACGACGACCTTATGCAGTGGGCGGCCGAGGCCGGCGCCTCCCCGGTCAGAGCGTTGCTCTTTAAGATTGTCGAACGCAGCCTCGGCTATTATCAGGATCATAAAAAACAGGATCCGCTGGGTGCCGCCGAATTCAATGCCGGCATCCGCGCCCTACTCGCCTTTGCCGAAGGTGAAATGGGAGATGCGCGCCGTATGGGACGCGCGCTTCGCCTGCCCGATATTGTCGACAAGCTCGATGCCGCTCAAAAGTTTGGCGTGAGTATCGACGCATCGATCAACCTCGGCGCGCCGGGAGCTGTTCGCCTCACCAGCGCCCATAGCTCTAAGGGCCTGGAGTTCGACTGCGTCTACCTGCTCGATGCCGACGACTCCACTTGGCACAAAGGCGCCGGCGGCATGAGTTTGTACCCATCCAACCTGCTGATTCGTGATGAAAAGGACAACGACGACGCGCGTCGCCTGCTGTTTGTCGCCATCACGCGCGCTAAGCGACACCTCGAGCTGTACCGCGCCGGCGGGTTGGCTTTGCAGGAGCTCACGGGGCTTATCGACTCTTGCGAAGTTTCTGCTGAGACAGACCAGCTCAGCGTTGCAATCGAAACCGAGTGGCGCGACAACTACGTGTTTGATACGCCCGAGCTCCGCGCGCTTTTGGAACCTCATACCGACGTGAAGTTTCTTTCTGCCACAGCGCTCAACAACTTTGTGACGTACGAGCCTGGATGCGCAAATAGCCAGCACTTCCCTGAGAAGCAGATTGTGCGCCTGCCCACGGCGCCCACGATCCAAACCGAATTCGGCACCATCGTTCACGCGATGTTCGAGGAGATCGTTAATAGAATGGCAGCCGATGGCGAGGCGGCGATTGAGACAATTAAGGCCGAGTATCGCCAGCAGATTTCGTGGCTCGATTTTGCCCCCGAGGACGTCCATCGCTATTCGGAGCGCTTCGAACGCATTTGTCGTGCATTCGTCCCCTGGCTTGTCGAGCATGTGCATGGCTATCGCTGCGTCACAGAGGCGAATATGCAGTGCCTGACCACCGAAGGAACTCCGCTCTTTGGTTTTCTCGACCTGCTCCTCGTTGACGATGCCACTAAAACGGTGCAGATCGTTGACTACAAGACTGGTTTTGGCAAAGAAGTCCCCGCAGGCTACCATCGTCAGCTCAAGTTCTACAAACTGCTGGTCGAAGCATCACCCGAGTTTTATGGCTACACCGTCACTTCCATGGGCGACTACTATGTCGAGCCCGACAAGACAACGGGCGAGCTCCGCCCGCCGTTCGCGACAACCGCCAACGCCGACGACATTGCCGAGCTCGAACAACTCATCGATGCCGTATGGTCGCGCATTGAACACGGCGCTTGGGATACCAGCGCTTTTGAGCAGAGTGGTGCTTATGGACTGGCCGTTGAGGAACAAAAGGGCTGCCGCAAAAAAGCCGATAAAACCGAGGTCATGCAGCGCGCCTACGAGCACTGGCTAGTCGAGAACCCGGGAATGTGACAGAGGAACAGTCCCTTTGCCACATTATTCGATGACGGTGCGGGAGTTTTGCTTGCGCATGGTGGCGAGCATGTGTTTGGGGACGGCGTGGACCATGCAGCTGCCGATAGTCGCGCTCGCGGCGGCCTTGGCGGCATCGCTGCCGTTTTTGGTCGCGTAGCTGTGGCGGAAGCGCTTGAGCATGGCGATGTCGTTGCCGCCGTCGCCGTAAACCGCGACCTCGTCCTCGGCAATGCCGTAGTAGCCCGCCAGCCAGGCCACACTCTCGCCCTTGTTGCACGCCACGTCCGTGATCTCAAACATCACCGGATCGAACGGCGCGTTGACCACGCGGTCCGAGCGCTCGGCCAAATACGCCTTAAGGTCGCGCTCCAGCTCGGGCGAGGTCACGCGACAATTGATCTTGCATACGTCATGGCGCAGGATGTCACCGATCGACTGGTCGAAATACTGTTCCTCGTGATACCCCCCACGTGCACGCATGCCGCGCATCACGATGCGCTTGATAGGACTGTCCTTTTTAAAGCCCGCCTGGTGCATCTCGAACGATCCGCTCGAGAACATGCCATCGGGCGTGGAGCAGTCAAAACAGATGTCCGGGAACGCCTTGAGCAGCTCCTCGGTAATCTGCGGGTCGATGGTCCAGGTCTTGAGCACCTCGCCATGGCTGTTGCGCACGATGGATCCGTTGGAGCAGCAGGCGTCGAGTGCCAGACCTGTAAAGCCATGCTCGCCAATCGGCAGCGTCGAGCGCCCGGTCGCGGGAACCACATGCAGGCCAGCCTCGGTCAGCTCGCGAATGGCACGGCGGATGGTCCCGTCTGCCTCGTGCAGGGCGTTCAGCAGCGTTCCGTCTAAGTCACTCGCAAACATCTTGATCATGGGCATGCCTCTCCTTCGTCTGCACGATATTGTAGACGAGAACGGGCGCGCCCCAAGAGAAGCACACCCGTCAGGCGGTCGATTCTACACCGCGGCGGGGCCGTGTTCGCCGGTGCGGATGCGGATAACTTCCTCGACCGGCTCGACCCAGATCTTGCCGTCGCCGACGGCGCCGGTGCGGGCGGCGTTGCAGATGATGTCGACAATTCCGTCGACATGCTCATCGGCGCAGATGAGGGTGAACTGCACCTTAGGGATCGTGTTGACAAGCAACTCGTTGCCGCGCACGTATTCCTTCCAGCCATGCTGCGCACCGCAGCCCTGCACCTGGTTGATGGTCATGCCACGAACATCGGCAGCAAACAGCGCATCTTTAAGAACCTCAAGCTTCTCGGCACGAACAATCGCCGTAATTTTCTTCATAGTGAATTCCTCTCAATAAAAGAAATGAATTGCCATTCAACGACGCGGGTTTTCGAGGTGCCCGAGATTGCCCCGAAAGAGGAGCGCCGCGTACTTCGGTACGCAAGCGACGGTTTGAGGGGTAAGGTCAGGTGCCTGGGAAAGCCGTGCTGCTAATCGAGCCCAGAGAACGAAGGATAAGCGCTCTCGCCGTGCTGACTCGCATCCAGGCCCAGCGCCTCGTCCGCCTCGTCCACGCGCAGGCTACCGTGGAACAGCGCCTTGACCACCGCAGCGATCACCAAATCGAACACCAGTACAATAGCGACCGTCACCACAATACCCAAGATCTGCGAGATGAGCAGCGACACGTCGCCCGTGTAGAACAGGCCGCCCTTACCGGTCCACGAGAGCTCCGGCACGCAGAACAGGCCCGTGAGCACGCCGCCCAAGATGCCGCCGATGCCGTGGCAGCCAAACGCGTCGAGCGCATCGTCGTAGCCAATCTTGGTCTTAAGATGGCTGATAGCCAGGTAGCAGACAGGTGATACGATCAGGCCCATGACCAGCGCTGCCCACGGCTCGACAAAGCCCGCACCCGGCGTGACCACCACAAGGCCCGCAACCAGACCGGTGCTGGCACCCACCAGCGTGGGGCGACCGGTATGCACGCGCTCGACGACAAGCCACGAGACCATGCCCGCCGCGCTGGCCGTCACGGTGTTGAGGATGGCGAGCGCGGCCACAGCGTCGGCCTTAAACTCGCTGCCGCCGTTAAAGCCAAACCAGCCAAACCAAAGCAGGCCGGCGCCCAGCGCCACAAACGGCACGTTATGCGGGCGGTAGCTCACCATGCCAAAGCCGCGACGACGGCCAAGCATTAAACAGAGAATCAGGCCCGTCAGACCGGACGAGATGTGCACCACGTCGCCGCCCGCAAAGTCGAGCGCGCCGATGATGTCGCCGATAAAGGAACCCTCACCGCCCCAGACCATGTGAGCGAGCGGCGCATAGACCACGAGCAGCCAAATGCCCAGGAAGGCCGTCATGGCACCAAACTTAATGCGGCCGGCCAGGCTGCCCGTGACGATAGCAGCCGTGATCATGGCAAATGCCATTTGGAAGGCGATGTTGATGATTTGAGGGTAGACGGCACCGTCCGCAGCATTGCCCTCGGCCGCCTGCAGCACCTGGTTGAGCACCGGCAAGCACAGCAGCTGGTCAAGGCCTCCAATAAACGGGCTGGAACCATCGCCACCGTAGGCCAGCGACCAGCCGGCGACAATCCACAGCACACCAACCAGGCCAATGGCGCCAAAACACATGAGCATGGTGTTGATGACATTTTTGCGCCTGGACAGGCCGCCATAGAAAAACGCCAGACCCGGTGTCATTAAAAACACGAGCATGGTGCAGATGAGCATAAACGTTGTCGATCCCGTATCGTACATTCGCTCCCCTTTGGTCGCATGAACGTTGTCGGCGCCCATAATGCGGCCGAGGGGCAACTGGTGTAGACCAGATACGGCGTTGTTAAACGCTGCGTTGTCGAATGGAAACGGTGCCGCAATCTTGGAAACGGCGCGGCAACGGAAGCGAAACGAACGGGAAATACGCGAGCAAGGGAGCCGTGTGCGCGCCCATCCCGGCTAGCGCCGAAACAGCTCGTGGGCGCGGTCGCGGAGATTAGTTGCTCGAATGACACCCTCGTAGCGATTGATACGCAAGCGCGGGAAAGCATTGAAGAAGCGCAGGTCGCGACGGCTGAGCGACACACTCGGCACCGGACGGCTCATGCGCTTGCCGGCAAGGCGACGACTGAGCGACGGACGCGGCATGCTCGGCGCGGCATCGGCCACGCGGCGGGCGGCAAGCGCCAGGCCGCGAGCACCATCCGAGATAAACGTCGGCATCGAAGCCTTCTCACGAAGGGCATCGAGCGCCGCGTCGCCCAGCTCGGCCAGCCACGCGTTAACGGCGCGGCTACGGATATGCGTCTGCGCTACCGAGTCAATCGTCGAATCGGGAATACGTTCGAGCATGGAGTCCGAGGCATCGGCAAGCGACTCATTGATGCGGTCGGCAAGGTCGGCGCGCACACGCTCCAGCTGATCGGACAGACGCTGCCAGCTCGCCAACGAGCACACCGCATCAACCATCATCGCGACCGCGACGATAAAGGCGGACAGCCGCACAATCAGCACCGGCAGATGGCCAAGCAGCCCCAGCAATGCCGGCTCCACTAAACGACAAATGCACAACGCGCCCAGGCCAAACGCGCAGGCCCAGTACAGGCAGATACGTCCGTGCAAGTTAAACGGCAGGTGCGAGTAGTCCCAAAAGCGTGCGCCTGTTGTCTTTTCCAATAGAAGGCCCACACTGTACTCGATTACGCTGCACACAAGCGCCGCGGCGACAAATTGGCTCGAGGCATCCGGAATCCCGCGCAGCAAAAGCCAGCAGGCTATGCCGCCCACACCATAGATAGGGCAACACGGCCCCAGCAAGAATCCGCTGTTGGCAAAGCGTCCTTGGTTGAGCATGGCGCAGACTGTCGACTCCCATGCCCAACCGCAAAACCCGTAAAAGGCAAACGAGAGCACCAGTGCCGAGAGCGGACAGGCGGCAAGCGTCGCGCCGTCAAATGCCATGTCGATCGCGGTCCCCACCGTCTACCCTCTCCTCTTTTCGCTCGATTCTTCACTCACGCCATCGTCTGCCTCGTCCTTGCGCGGCAGACGGCCGGCGACCGTCTCACGCAGAGCACACCATTTATCCGCCAGGCACACAATCCATGCCTCACGACACGTCGGCGGCACCGGCACCAGCGGAAACATATGCCGCACGATAATATTCCGCTCGCGCGACGTCAGCTCAAAATCTTCCTCCGCACGGGCTAGGGCAAAAAACGGATGCCGAAAGCCATGCAGCCGATGGCTCGGATCGGGATCGTGCCAATCGTAGAGAAAGTAATCGTGCAGCAGGGCTCCGCGCAGCAACGAGGCGCGGTCGACCGAGATACCGACACGGCCCAAGCGCTCGGCAAAGGACAGGCTCGCCCGCGCTACCGAAGTCACATGTGCATAGACCGTCACATCGCCATGCTGGATAAACTCGCGCGTCAGGTCCAAGCGGCCCGCCTGCGCCAGTTGACGGGCGGCATAGTCGACCTCGTGCGCGATTTTCTCGGCACGAACGACATCGGACATGCTGCCTCCTTCCAGCGACTCACGGCGACAAGCCACAGCCTGCACGCATTGAATAAATCATCATCGAATCTATCAGTATGGCATCGGACAAAACGTTTTGCCCCACCAGTTGGCGAATTACCGCGCCGCCGTCACATATCAAACGCCAAAATGTGCGAGACTGTTTTGTGCAATTGTGCCGGCCGAGGGAGCGCCGGCGCTCGATTCGCATGGAGTAACCCACAACGATGCTGCTTACGCAAACGACAACGCCCGAGGACGTCAAGGCTCTCGACCGCGCCGAGCTTCCGCTGCTCTGCGGCGAGATCCGCCAGGCAATCCTCGAAAGCTCCGCCGCCGTCGGTGGGCACGTTGCCCCCAACCTGGGCGTCGTTGAGCTTACGGTTGCGCTTCATCGCGTGTTTAACTCCCCCATCGACAAGATTGTCTTTGACGTTTCGCACCAGACCTACGCCCACAAGGCGCTGACGGGGCGCGCGTACACCTATATCGATCCGGAGCGTTATGGTGAGGCTTCTGGCTTTGCCAATCCCGACGAGTCCGAGCACGACCTGTTTGCCATGGGCCATACCTCCACGTCGGTGAGCCTGGGCTGCGGCCTTGCGCACGCTCGTGACCTGGCGGGCGACACGTATAACGTCATTACCGTTATTGGCGACGGCTCGCTTTCGGGCGGCCTGGCGTTTGAGGGCCTCAACAATGCCGCCGAGCTCGACAGCAACTTGGTCATCATCGTCAACGATAACGACCAGTCCATCGCCGAAAACCATGGCGGCCTGTATCGCAATCTGGCCGAGCTGCGCGCCAGCAACGGCGCCTGTGAGCGCAACGTTTTCCGCGCGATGGGGCTCGACTACCGCTATCTGGACGCCGGTAACGATGTGTTAGCCCTCGTCGACGCGCTGCAGGAACTACGCAATATCGATCATCCCATCGTGCTGCACGTCTCCACCGCCAAGGGCAAGGGCTTTGAGCCGGCCCAGAGCGACCCCGAGCGCTGGCACCATGTGGGTCCGTTTGACATGGCAACCGGGCGCAAGCTCTGCCCGGGCCATCCGAGCGAGCCTGCGCCGCGCACCTATGCCGACATTACGGGCGAGGCACTCAGCGCCGCCATCGAGCGCGATCCGCGGGTCGTGGGCATCACGGCCGCCACGCCCTACATCATGGGCTTTACACCCGAGCTTCGCGCCGCGGCCGGCAAACAGTTCGTCGATGTGGGCATTGCCGAGGAGCACGCCGTGACCTTTGCCACCGCGCTTGCGCGCTCGGGCGCCAAGCCAGTCTTTGGTGTGTACGGCACGTTTTTGCAGCGCGCCTACGACGAGCTGTGGCACGACCTGTGCCTCAACGACACCCCCGCAACCATCCTGGTGTTTGGCGCGTCAATCTTTGGCACCACATCCGAGACGCACCTCTCGTTCTTTGATATATCCATGCTGGGCGGACTTCCCAACATGCGCTATCTGGCACCGGCCTGCATGGAGGAATACCTGTCCATGCTGAGCTGGTCGCTCGACCACCGCGAGCATCCCGTGGCGATCCGCGTTCCGGGCATTGGCCTGGTTAGCCGCCCCGATTTGGCGCCCGCCGAGGACACCGACTACAGCGCCGTTCGCTACGACGTGGTGCGTCAGGGCCGCGACGTTGCCGTGCTCGCGCTTGGCGATTTCTTTGAGCTGGGCGAGCGCGTGACAAACCGCTTGGCTGCCGAATACGGCATAGAGGCCACGCTCGTCAACCCGCGCTTTGCAACCGAGCTTGACCGCGAGTCTCTCGATGGCCTTGCCGCCGAGCATCGCGTTGTCGTCACCCTCGAGGACGGCATCTTGGACGGTGGCTGGGGCGAGCGCGTCGCGTGCTACTTGTCCTGCACGCCCGTGCGCACGCGCACCTTTGGCATCGCCAAGGGCTTTCCCGACCGCTACGACCCCAACGAGTTGCTTGCTCAGAACGGCATAACGGTCGAGAACATGGCCGCCGAAGCAGTACGCCTGCTGAACGAGTAGAAAAACCTCCGCAAGGGAAGCACCCCTGCGGAGGTTTTTATTTTCCCAACTCAATTGTCTCGATCTGTAACACCTAGAGGGCAAATCCTCGCCCAATTTGTTACAGATCTAGACAAACCGTCTTTGCCCCTGTTGTTTGTCTCAATCTGTAACAGATAGAGACCTTTTGTCCGTCCAGATGTTACAGATCGAGACACTCAAGTCCCCCTAAAGAGAAAATCTCAATCTGTAACAGTTACTCGGCAAAAATGGCTGCAGATGTTACAGATCGAGACAAAACAGCGAGGCAAGCCGCCACATCTGCAAGAACTACCACAAAGGTGCCCGTCCCCTTTGTGGTAGTTTTAAGTCATGGTCGGCGCGAAAAACGAATAGCCGTTCATACGCGATCTCCTTACTTATATATGTCGCGTTGCCGCCATTATAGCGACCGCCGCGAGCGACCATGCCGTCTGCAAAACGCTATCTCAGCTGCAATAACTGACGTTTGCCCAGATAAAACCTGCCAAAATAAACCTGTCCCTTTTTGGTAGGTAGAATTACCCATAAGGTAAGTATGTTTCTGAGTTATTTCGTGTTGACCCATTTGAGCGCGATAGGGTATAACTCTATTCAACCGCTAGGGATTTTATTGAGAAAGGTGTTCTACCATGAGCAAGAACCTCTCCCAGCAGGTCGTTTTCGACCGTCGCGGCTTCATCGCCGCCACCTTTGCAACCGTCGCCGGCCTTGGTCTTGCCGGCTGCTCCGACACCAGCGCCGAGGCCGACAAGGGTTCCGCCGCCGGCTCCTCCAAGAGCCCCGAGGACACCGAGGCTTCCACCACGCTCGATGCCAAGGCATTCGACAAGCTCATCGACAACGGCCCCAAGGCCGATGATGACGCCATCGCCGCCAGCACCTGGGCCACGGCCGTCAAGGACGCCGGCGTCTTTAAGATCGGTGGCGTTCAGACCTCCACGCTCTTCTCCCTCCTCAACGAGAAGGACGGCAAGACCCGTGGCTTCGACGCCGGCATCGCGCAGCTCCTGTCCAACTACATTCTGGGCGAGAACAAGGTCGAGATCACCCAGGTGACCTCGGACACGCGTGAGTCCGTCCTGCAGAACGGCCAGGTCGACGCCGTCTTTGCCACCTACACCATTACCGATGAGCGCAAGAAGCTTGTCTCCTTTGCCGGCCCCTACTACTACACCCAGCAGGCCATCCTGGTGCTCGCCGACAACGACGACATCAAGAGCGTCGACGACCTGGCCGACAAGAACGTCGCCGTCCAGTCCGGCTCCAACGGCCCCGCCATCCTGGAGGAGTTCGCCCCCAAGGCCAGCCAGCAGGAGTTCAAGACCGACGAGGAGGCCCGTCAGGCACTTCAGCAGGGCCGCGTTGACGCCTACGTCATCGACAACAACATGCAGCAGAGCGCCCTGGTCCGCGAGCCCGGTAAGTACAAGATCGCCGGCAAGCCCTTCGGCAGCAAAGAGCCCTACGGCATCGGCCTGCCGCTCGATTCCGACGGCGTCGCCTTTGTCAACGACTTCCTTAAGAAGATCGAGGACGATGGCACCTGGACCGAGCTGTGGCAGATCTGCATCGGCGATCGCACGGGCGACACCAACGTTCCCGAGCTGCCCGAGATCGGCGCCTAGACAGCGAGCCCAGTAACGGCCGCTACGAAACCATACGGAAACGCACGATGCGCTTTATTGCGCTAAACTGTTTCCACACTGAGTTGTCGGGGCTTCCGTACACACGGGAGCCCCTTTCCTTATCGGCGGGAGGTCCGCATGAGTCTCTCCGAGCTCTGGTCGCTCTATGGCCAGAACTATATCGACGCGCTGCTAGCAACCTGGGGCATGACGCTTGAGTCGTTTGCTATCGCCATGGTGCTGGCCGTCGCCGTCACCGTGATGCGCGTGTCGCCGCTCAAGCCGCTGCGCATTTTTGGCGACCTGTATGTTCAGGTCTTCCGTAACATCCCCGGCATCGCGCTGCTTATCATCGTCGTCTATGCGCTGCCGCCGCTCAAGGTCGTCCTGCCCTACCGCACCTGCGTTATCGTCGCCACGGTCCTTTTGGGCTCGGCCTTTGGCTCCGAGAACTTTATGAGCGGCATCAACACCGTCGGCGTCGGCCAGGTGGAAGCCGCGCGCTCGCTCGGCATGAGCTTCAGCCGTATCCTCGCCAAGATCGTGATTCCGCAGGCGCTGCGCTCGAGCGTGCTGCCCATGACCAACCTCTTTATCGCCGTCATGCTCACCACCGCACTCGGCAGCCAGGTACCGCTTCAACCGCAGGAGCTCACCGGCGTGGTGAGCTACATCAACACGCGCTCGCTCGGCGGCGTCGCCGCGTTCTTTATCTCGGCGCTCGGCTACCTGGGCACGGCCTTTGTGGTGAGCCACATTGGCAACTACATCGATAAGAAGGTGAGGATCCTCCGATGAGCAAGCATTCCACCTCCGCGCTCACCATGCGCGATGCGCTCTACGAGGCCCCCGGCCCCAAGATGCGCGCCAAGATTCGCATCGGCACCGCTATCTCGCTTGTTGCCGTCGCCGCGCTCGCCGTCCTCGTGTTGCAGCGCTTTTATGTGACCGGTCAGCTTTCGGTCCACTATTGGTATTTCTTTACGCACCTCACCACCTGGAAGTTCCTGCTTGCCGGCTTTGAGGGCACCGTTAAAGTCGCACTCACCGCTGGCGCCATCGCGCTGGTGTTGGGCCTAGCCCTTATGCTCGGCCGCACCAGCGACATTAAGCCGCTGCAGCTGGTCTGCCGCGTGCTCACCGATTTCTTCCGCGGCGTACCGAGCCTGCTGTTCATCTACTTCTTCTTTTTGGTGCTGCCTCAGTACAAAATTGCGCTGCCGTCGTTTTGGATGCTCACGCTCCCCGTCGCGCTCGCTGCAGCCGGCGTGCTGGCCGAGATCTTTCGCGCGGGCGTCAACGCCGTGCCGCGCGGGCAGGTCGAGGCAGCCCAAGCGCTCGGTCTCTCCAAAGCTAAAATCACCTTTAAAATCGTGCTGCCGCAGGCGATTCGGTTTATCATTCCGTCGTTGATTTCGCAGCTTGTGGTCGTAGTCAAAGACACCACCGTCGCCTACGTGGTGAGCTACCCCGACCTCATGCAAAATGCCCGCGTGCTCATTACCAACTACGACGCCCTCGTGTCGGTCTACCTGGTAATCGCGGTCATCTACATCCTCATCAACGTCGCGATCAACAAGGCCGCTGTCTACGTTTCGCACAAGACCGGCGCGACCATCATCCGCTAACGCTTTACCATTTCCAGTCATAAGGAGCCGAGCACCATGGCACAGAGCACCTCTTCCACCGGCAATCAGCCGCTGATCGAGCTCAAGCACGTCGATAAGCACTATGGCGATCTGCACGTCCTCAACGACATCAATCTCTCGGTCGACCGCGGCGAGGTCGTCGTCGTGATCGGCCCCTCGGGCTCGGGCAAGTCGACCATGTGCCGAACCATCAACCGCTTGGAAACCATCGACTCGGGCGAGATCCTCATCGAGGGCGAGCCTCTGCCGCAGGAAGGCAAGGACCTTGCCCGTATGCGTGCCGAGCTGGGCATGGTGTTTCAGCAGTTCAACCTGTTCGCACATATGACCGTGCTGCAGAACGTCATGCTGGGACCGGTCGACGTGCTGGGCGTCTCCAAGGACGAGGCTCGCGAGCGCGCCATGGACCTGCTGGGCCGCGTGGGCGTTGCCGAACAGGCCGATAAGGTGCCCGCACAGCTCTCGGGCGGCCAGCAGCAGCGCGTAGCCATCGCCCGCTCGCTTGCCATGCAACCCAAGGCCATGCTTTTTGATGAGCCCACGAGCGCCCTTGACCCCGAGATGATCAACGAGGTGCTCGAGGTCATGGTCCGTCTGGCCCAGCAGGGCATGACGATGATCGTCATTACGCACGAGATGAACTTTGCCCGCCGCGTGGCCGACCGCGTCGTGTTTATGGCCGACGGCCAAATCGTGGAAACCGGCACGCCCGACGAGTTCTTCGACCACCCCCAGACCAAGCGCGCCCAGGACTTCCTCAACTCCATCAAGGGCCACTAACCAGCAACCCCGTGGGACAAATCCATTGAAAGTGTTGTCCCACGTCTCTCATGCGCCCTGTCACCTTCAGATTCGAAAGCAGCATCCATGATCGGAACACGTACTTCCTCGTCCTATACCCCGCACGTCGACGTTGCCCCCTCCGACCGTCCGCTCATCCTGGTGGCGCCGCGTTGGGAAGAGGCAAAGCCGTTTTTGAGCGAGACACTCTCCCCCAACGAGGAAATCGCCAGTGTTTTTGTCGATGCCATCCTTGCCGCCGGCGGCCTGCCGCTGCAGATGTCCATCACCGAGGACATTGAGGTCATCCGTCATTACGTCGATATCGCCGACGGCATCGCTATTCCCGGCGGCCCCGATGTCAATCCCAAACGTTGGGGCGATGATCGACCCTACGACCCCACCCTCTGCTGCGAGATCCGCGATAGCTTTGAGTTTAAGCTGGTCGACGAGGTGCTCCGCGCCAAAAAGCCGCTCTTTACCACCTGCCGCGGCACGCAGCTGCTCAACGTCGCCACTGGCGGCACCCTGTGCATGGACGTACCGAGCCTGGGCGCGCGCGAGGGCCGCACGCAGTGGCGCCATACCCACGTGCTCAACGACCCCGTGCATCCCGTCGAGGTCGTGCCGGGCTCGCTTCTGGAGCGCGCGGTTGGCGGGCACAGGCTGATCCAGACCAACTCCGCACACCACTGCTGCGTCGAGCGTCTGGGTAAGAGCACGCGCTTGGTCGCCAAGGCAACCGACGGCGTTCCCGAGTGCATCGAGGTCGAAGGCCAGCCTTTCTGCCTGGGTGTGCAATGGCATCCCGAGTACACCTGGCAGACGCTCGAGACCGACTTTAACCTGTGGAAGTCGTTTGTCGAGGCGGCGGCCAAGGTAAAGCAGGCCCGCTAGTTCGCGAACCGCACAACAGATAAGGACGCCCCGCCGGCCACATGGTCCGACGGGGCGCCCCTTTGCCTAGCTTAAACCGAAGGGAACGCGACAACGTCCGCAGGGCGCTCCAGCGTCTCGGCAATGCGATCGCGCACTTCGAGCAGACACTCGATAAGCAGCGGATTGAAAGCGCCGCACTCACCGTCCAGAATCATCCGAATCGCCTCTTCTTGCGAAATGGCGTCCTTGTACACACGCACGCTCGTCAACGCATCGTACACATCGGCCACCGAGACCACCTGAGCGGCAATGGGGATATCGTCGCCCTTAAGACCGTCAGGATAGCCCGTACCATCCCAACGTTCATGATGCCAGCGGGCGATTTGGTACGCATAGTCCAAAAGGGCACTTCCTTCATGGTTTCTGCCCAGATTGCGCAGCATGTCGGCGCCAATGGTAGTATGCGTCTTCATTATTTCAAACTCTTCGGGCGTCAGACGTCCGGGCTTGTTGAGAATCGCATCGTCGATCGACATCTTGCCGATATCGTGCAGCGCCGACGCCAACGCAATCGAAGAACGCTCCTCGTTGCCAAGAGAGTACTTGTCGCTCCGTCGCGCCAAGTCGCCAAGCAGCAGCTCAGTCAACTTCTCGATATGCGTGACATGCCTGCCGCTTTCGCCATTACGGACTTCCATGACGCTCGCCATGATGTCGACGAGTATACGGCTGTTATTGACGCGCGCATTGTACTGCTGCGACAGCAGACTCATCAGACGACGCTGTTTGGCATACAGTCGAATAATATTGTTGACGCGACGACGCACAATGCGGTCATCGAACGGGCGACTGATATAGTCCGAGGCGCCCAAATCGTAAGCACGTAACACCACGTCGTCGGTGTCTTCGCTCGAGATCACAATAACAGGTAGGCTATCGAGGGCTGCCTGACGCGAAAGCTCGGCCAGCACCTCACAGCCGCTCATGTCCGACATGACAATATCGAGCAGCACGAGGGACAGGTCGCCACCATAACGGTCAACCGCATCGAGCGTGGCGCGACCGCTATCGGCTTCTAGAATGCGATAGTCGTCCTTGAGCATCTCACCGAGGATGGACCGGCTCACTTTGGAATCGTCGGCAATCAGCACCAGGGGCTTTTGGCTTTGGAAGGCCTCGATGGAATCGGCATCGGTCACGACCGTACCGGCTTTTGTCTTAGCGTGGCTCAGTAACTGGACAGCGCGGCCAACGCCCTCATCGACCGTCTCGCCATGAATGCGAACGCCACCAACACATGCCGTCAAGCTCACGTACTCATGGCCCGGAATAATCGTGGCATGAACGGCATCGGATACCTGATGCAGGCGACGGGTGAAGTCATCGGAGGGAATATTGGGCATGACGACCACAAACTTGTCGCAGCCATAGCGCACAAGCTCGTCAGTCGAACGAATTCCGCTGCGTATGGCTGTCGCCACAGCACCGAGCGCAAGGTCGCCGGCATGACGGCCACACGTATCATTGACGACCCTAAAATCATCAAGGTCGATCACCGCAACGCCGGCATTCATGCGGGCGTTGCGGAGCTTTTCCTCGTAATATCGGCGATTGCGCACACTCGTCAGCACGTCGGTGTAGGCAAGGTCCTCTTCTGTGGCCTCTTGCTCATCAATCGGACGCACCATCAGCAGGACGCGAGGCTCGCCCTCGACCTTTAGAGGGCGCAGACGGGCGCGGTACTCAACACCATCGTTGAGCAGTTGCTCCGATACCTCATCGGAGTCTTCCAAGGCCTCAAGACTCGACTGACGCAGACAAGGGCAGCGGTCGCCGGCGAGTAGGCAGTTAGGCTCGCTCTTAATCTGTTCGGCAGAAAGCAGGCGCACCACGGGGTAGGTCTTCGCGACGCGGGCGACCTCAGCGGCAGCCTCCTCGTCGGTTAGATTGGCCTCGTGACTATTGAGCATATGGGGCCCTTTCGATAGTTTCGCATGGTAGCGATGGGTTCCAATTGTTACAAGGGTAACACCTTGCCGATGCAGGTAAGCACGTGAATGCTGTTACATTTTTATGAGTTGGCAGGCGACGCGATTGAAGCCGCAGACGTGAGGTTTTGAGCACATTTGTTAACACGGCCGAAACGTTTGCGGGTGAAGGCTGTTTCGGCTATTGCAAGCGCTAGAGCCCCAGGATGCCACGAACAGTCTGGGCAGCCGCTGCCGGGCGATCGCGCAGGCCGTTGTGCGCGCCGGGAACCATTACGAGTGGACAGTCCAAAAGCTCAGCCGCCATCCTCGTGCCCGCCTCGCGGGGCGTGCCAATCGAGAGTTCACCCAAGAGCACGGCGGCCACCGTTTTCGACGCGCGAACGCTATCCCAATCGGGAACGCAGGTCATAGTAATCCCGTATTCGTTTGCCATGAAACTGCGGCCGTTGCGCAGGGCATGCTTGGCTTCTGCCTCGGTTAACTTGGGGGCCTCAGGGTCCGAATCGCCGATGGCGCCAAGGAAGGCCCGTAACGCCCTGGAGACCTTTCCCGCAGCGATCATCTCGAGCAAAACCGGGGCCGCGCCCAGGCCGGCGCCCTCATCCGTCACGGCAGGTTCATGCAGAATCGCACGCGAGATTATGGCGGGGTTTGCACGGAGAAGCTCCAGGGCCACCAGCGTACCGGCACTGTGCGCGAGGACATTTGCCGGGGCGCCGGCATGTTGGATAACAGCTCGCAGGTCGGCAGCCTGAACTGCCAGATCGTAGCGTCCGTCTGCCGCATCGTCGCTCTCGCCGCAACCACGACGGTCATAGGCAATGAGGCGATAGTCACGGGTGAGCTCGTGGGCGATGCCGTCAAAAAATGTGCCGTCGACGCACGCACCGTGCACGCACACCAAGGCGGGCGCATCGGACGATACATCCGGGCCGGCATACTCGCGGCAGGCAATCGTGGTGCCCGCATTTTCGACCGTAAAATCCATGTTGTGATCCTATCGTCAACGCCATCAGGCCGCACCGAGGTGCGACTTGGATAGTCTGGCGCCATGTTGCGCATACTTAAGTGCGTTTACTGTACCCGACTCGCACCCTTTCATGATAGGGTTCCGAAAACTCACCAGACTGCACAGTTTCGGCTTAGACAACAGTGTCCAGACCCGCGATTGGCACGGGGGCCAATGCTATGCTTAAGTGCAACTGTCCCGAGGAGCATATGCCTATGTCTACGTTTTTGAATGCCAGCCCCATCTTTGGGCCCGTCCGCAGCCGACGCCTTGGACTCTCGCTCGGCGTCAACATGATGCCTGCCAGCGGCAAGATTTGCACCTTTGACTGCATTTACTGCGAAAACGGACTCAACGCCGAACGCCCCTGCCACGAGCCACACAACACGGCTGCCGTGGTGCTCGACGCACTCGAAGCCAAACTACGCGAGATGACGGTCGAGGGTGAGCTGCCCGATGTAATCACGTTTGCCGGCAACGGCGAGCCCACCGCCGCACCGGAGTTCCCGCAGGCTATTGCCGGCGCTGTCGCGCTTCGCGACCAGTTGGCCCCGAACACCAAGATTGCCGTGCTTTCCAACGGCACGCGCGCCGACCGTCCCCAGGTGCATGATGCGCTCATGATGGTCGACGACAACATCCTCAAGCTCGATACGGTCGATCCGGCATTTATCCAGCTGCTCGACCAGCCCGTTGGTCCCTACGACGTCGAGCACCAGATCGAGACGTTCGCGAGCTTTGACGGTCACGTTATCATTCAGACGATCTTTTTGACCGGTGAGTATCAGGGCAAGCCCATCGACAACACCGGCGAGGAGTACGTTGCCCCCTGGCTCGCGGCGCTTGAGCGCATTCGTCCGCAGGAGGCGACCATCTACACGGTGGCGCGCGAGACACCAGTCGCCGGCCTTGCTAAAGCGGCTCCCGAGGCGCTCGACGCGATTGCCACACGCGTGCGCGCCCTCGGCATCCCCTGCCAGGTGAGTTACTAGCACCCGTCTGCCCAAGAGCAGCTAATTTGGGACGGGGCTTTTTTGACTGCTTTTGGGAGCGATATGGGCGGCGCAAGGCCGCGCGGACAAAAGCAGTCAAAAAAGCCCCGTCCCAAATTAGCTGCTCTGCGGGTGGGCTATACTAGCTGCGAATGAAAGGAAGTTAGCCATGTTTGACAATGGACCCGTGCCTGGCCGCAACGACGCTTGCTGGTGCGGCAGCGGCAAAAAATACAAGAAATGTCACAGCTCCTTTGATGAGCGCCTCGAGCGCCTGTGGGAAGAGGGCTGGAACGTCCTGCCCCGCACGCTCTATAAGACGCCTGCCGATATCGAGGGCATCAAGCGCTCGGCCGCCATCAACGTGGGCGTGCTCGATTATGTGGGTGAGCATATCGCCGCGGGCATGACCACCAACCAGATCGACCAGATGATCTACGACTACACCGTCGAGCATAGTGGAACGCCGGCCGACCTCAACTACGAGGGCTACCCCAAGAGCGTGTGTACCTCGATCAATGACGTAGTCTGCCACGGCATTCCCTGCGATACGGACGTACTGCACGAGGGCGACATCATCAACGTGGACTGCTCAACGATCTTAGACGGCTATTTTAGCGACTCGAGCCGCATGTTCTGCATCGGCAAGGTCTCGGCCGAGCGCCAGCGCTTGGTCGACGTCACCCGCGCCAGCGTGGAGGCGGGTCTGGCAGCCGTCAAGCCATGGCTGCCGCTCTCCGTGATGGCCGAGGCCGTACAAAAGACGGTCGAGGACGCCGGCTTTAGCGTGGTGCGCGAGTACGGTGGCCACGGCATTGGCAAGGAGTTCCACGAGGACCCGTTTGTGGGCTTTACCACCGAGGCGCCCGACGTGGACACTATCATGGTTCCGGGCATGGTCTTTACTATCGAGCCCATGGTCAACGCCGGAGCACCCGACATTAAGATTAGCAAGGGCGATGGGTGGTGCGTGCGCACCAAGGACGGCAGCGACTCGGCCCAGTGCGAGGTACAGCTCGTGGTGACCGAGGACGGCTACGAGCTGCTGAGCTGGTAGCCGTAGATGCGCCGGATGCTGACGGGCACGCTCGTCTTACATCCGGCGTTTTATTTGAACGTTTTGCCTGATAAAACCTGCCAAAATAAACCTGTCCCTTTTTGGCAGGTTGAGCGGAGAGGAATGCTTGTGAACATCCTGGTTTTGCTGCCCGTCAACGACCGCCATCGTGCAATTCTTGAGTCGAGCGCTCCGGGCGAGGATTTTATCTACACGAGCGCCGGCGATATCACGCGCGAACAGGTCGCCGATGCCGACGTGATCCTGGGCAACATCGACCCTGACATGCTCACGGCATGCGACCATCTCCAGCTGTTGCAATTGCAGACCGCCGGCTATGACGACTACCTTGCCGCCGGCACCGTGCCGGCTGAAGCCAAGCTGTCTTGCTCGATCGGCGCCTACGGTCAGGCCGTGAGCGAGCACATGTTTGCCATGGTCCTTTCCATGATGAAGCGCCTGCCCGGCTATCACGACTTGCAGCGCGAGCATCGCTGGGAGGATTTGGGGCCGGTCACCTCGCTCAAAAACGCCAACGTGCTGGTGCTGGGCGCAGGCGATATCGGCGGCCACTTTGCCACGCTCTGCCGCAGCATGGGTGCGCATGTCCGCGGCATCAAGCGCCATCCGCTCGTCTACCCCATTGTGTTTGAGGACATGGACGGCATGGATGCCCTGTCTGAGCGCCTGGCAGAGGCCGACATCGTCGCATCCTTTATGCCCAGCACGCCCGAGACCCGCGGTCTGGCGAACGCCGAGTTCTTCGCCGCGATGAAACCGGGCGCGTTCTTTGCCAACGGCGGCCGCGGCGATCTTGTGGTCGCCGACGACCTGGTTGCCGCTCTGGAATCGGGACATCTCGCCGGCGCCGCGGTCGACGTCACCGATCCCGAGCCGCTGCCCGCCACAAGCCCGCTGTGGGATGCACCCAACATGCTCATCACGCCGCACGTCTCGGGTTGGTTCCACCTGGCCGCCACGCTCAATAACGTGGTCGACATCGCCGCGGAGAATCTGCGTCACCTGCTGGCCGGCGAAACTTTACGTTGTTGGATTGAGCATTAGATTGTTCCGGCGTTTTACCAAACGCCGGAACCCCTCGACGCTGCGAGCCCGCCGTTTGGCCAATCTGCCGTTCAATTTCAAAGGCGCGACCAGAAGGTCAGCGCCTCTTCATTTCACGGCACCTTGGCTCAAACGGCGGGCTCTCGCTGACTTTTGCTCTACCTGCGGCGGTTCCGCTGGCGTCGGCTTCATCTGCAAGCCTTAGCAGCTCCGTCTTACCGTTGACATTGCGGCATTTGCCCAGATAAAACCTGCCAAAATAAACCCGTCCTTTTTTGGCAGGTTTTAAAGCTCCACACTTTCGGCACCGTTGATGTTTAGGTCGCGCTCGTAGAAAGCCGTGAGGGCACGGATCGCGTACATCACGTCGCGCACGCCACCGGTCTCGTAGCTCGAGTGCATGGCCAGCTGCGGCAGGCCCACGTCCACGGCGTGCATGCTCGCCTGCATATTGGACAGATTGCCGAGCGTGGAGCCACCCGCCATATCGCTCTTGTTGGCAAAGGCTTGCGTGGGCACGTCTGCGTCATCGCAGATGGCCTGGAACACTGCGCGGCTAAAGGCATCGGTGCAGTAGTGCTGGTTGGCGGCTTCCTTGATGACGATACCGCCGTTGAGCACGACCTGGTTGTGGGCATCGCACTTTTCGGCGTGGTTGGGATGCACGGCGTGCGCGTTGTCGCAGCTCACGAGCATCGAGGCGGCAAGCGCACGGTGGTACGACTCGTCATCAAAGCCCAGCGACCCGTTAATGCGACGCAACGCATCGGCCAAGAACGTCGACATGGCGCCCTGCTTGGTCTCGGAGCCAACTTCCTCGTTGTCGAAGCAGCAAAAGACCGAGATGTCATGCGCATTCTCGGCGCCCAAAAATGCCTGCAGCGAGGTGTAGGCGCAGGCTAGGTCGTCGAGCTTGGGCGTCGAGATAAACTCGTCGGCCCAGCCCCAAATGCGCGCGTCCTGACGATTGACCAGAAACAGATCGCGGCCCAGAATCTGCTCGGGCTCGACGTCCAGTTCGTCGGCGATCAGAGCATCAAAGTCGCCCTGCTTAAGCTCGCCGGCGCTGATGAGCGGGCACAAGTCGACGGCGCGGTTGGGTGCAAAGCCCTCATTGACGCCACGGTTCATATGGATAGCAAGGCTCGGAATGATAGCGACCTCGCGCTCGGTGGCAAGCAGGCGGCTCTCAATACGGCCGCCCTCGCGCACCAGCACGCGTCCAGCCAGCGCCAACGGGCGATCGAACCAGGTGTAGTCGATCATGCCGCCGTAGGCCTCGGTGTTCAGGCGCAGCGTCTCGCCCGCGCCGTCAAGCTCGGGCACGGCCTTGACCTTAAACGTCGGAGAATCGCTGTGCGACGCCGTGAGCTGAAAATGATAGTCGCCGGCAACGCCGTCCTCGCCCCACGTCGCGGCCAGGTCCTCGCCCACCTTAAAGGCGATAACGCTCGAGGTGTTGCGCTGCGTGTAATAACGCCCGCCCGGCTCGATGTCCCATGCCGCGTTCTCGGGCAGGTAGGTAAAGCCCGCCTCGTCGAGCTCGGCCATAATGGTCGCTGCCGTATGGAACATGCTGGGGCACGCCTCGATAAAGTCGATAAGGTCGTTGGCGGCCTCGATATCGTCGGCCGTCACATGCGCGCGCTCGGGCGTTTCCTGATCCGTCATGCTCTCCCCTTTCGCTGGGTTGATGGTCCCCTCCAGCATACCCCGCCACGCCAGCGCCGCACTCTTCATTCCATGTTTAATCCCGTGCCACTCACCAGGTTGAGCCATCATGCCCGCGCTCCTTTTGCGATAATTACGCTAACAGGACGAGAGGAGCCGTCATGAAGCCACGTAACATTGCCATCGCCTGCGGTGTCGCGGGAGTCGCCGTCGGCCTTGCCGCTGCCACCGGTATCCTTTACCGCAAGCAAATCAAGTCCGCCGCGTCGCTCAAACGCTTGACCGGCTACGCGGATGGCTATGACCTGTACGCAATCGACATCGCCTACGACTACGATCTTGATCGCATCATCGCCGCTGGCGTGCGCGACGACCAGGCCTACATCGATGCCGTGGTGGCGCAGGTGCTGCCCGGTGTGCCGGCACATGTCCAGGCTCCCCAGTTTGCCTGCAGCGCTTTTGTCGCCGTAGATGCCGAAGGCCGCGTGCGCACCGGTCGCAATTACGACTTTAAGGACGACACCTCGGCGCTGCTGGTGCGCAATCACCCACGCGGCGGCTATACCTCCATCGGGTTTGCCGCCCTTAACAACCTGGGCGATAACACTCCGCTTGACTCCGTCGCCGGACGCGCCGCCGCACTCATGGGTCCGTTTGCCCAGCTCGACGGTGTTAACGAATGCGGCGTGTCCGTTGCCGTACTCACCCTGGATTCCAAGCCCTGTGACCAGGACACGCAACGCCCTGTCATCAATACCTCGCTCGCCATCCGTCTGGTGCTCGACCGTGCCGCCACCACGCAAGAAGCTGTCGACCTGCTTTCCGCCTACGACATGCACGCCATGGCAGGACGCGATTATCACTTCTTTATCAACGACGCCACCGGTGACGCGCGCGTAGCAGAGTGGGATCCGCACGATCCGGACCGCGCTTTCAAATCGACTCCTGTACGCCAGGTTACGAACTTCTACCCCTGCTATGGCGACGAAGTGCTGCCCAACCAAAAGAACGGCGAGCTGGGCCATGGTAAAGAGCGCGCCGTCGCAATTGCCGATGTCCTTGACGCCCATGTCGGTGCCCAGGACGAAACGATTGCCTGGGAAGCCCTGCGCGCCGCAGCGCAAGAGCCCAATCCGGAAGACATCACCAGCAATACGCAATGGTCGGTCGTCTTTGACAATACCGAACCCGCCGCCGCTATTACGCTGCGCCGCCACTGGGGCGACGTCGACGCCTTCGCGCTGTAAGGAGCCAGGCCCGTCGACCTTACGCTCGCCTGACGTTGTTTACATTTCTATACGCTTGAGCTAACACGTTTTACCCCCGTATCAACAGTGTGCGGGGGTAAACTTATGCGCATGTTATAACTTGCCCGGAAGGATTCATCATGCTTAGGATCGGTCTTCTTACCAGTGGCGGCGACTGTCAGGCGCTCAACGCCACCATGCGCGGCATCGTCAAAACGCTTATGACCAATAGCGAAGAACCTATCGAGATCTATGGTTTTGAGGACGGCTACCAGGGCCTTATCTACAGCAGGTTCCGCGTCATGACGCCTGCCGATTTTAGCGGCATCCTCACCCGCGGCGGCACCATTTTGGGCACGAGCCGCACGCCGTTCAAGCGCCTGGACATTCCCGAGGCCGACGGTGTCGAGAAGGTGCCCGCGATGGTCCACACCTATCACAAGCTGCAACTCGACTGCCTGTTTATGCTGGGCGGCAACGGCTCCACCAAGACTGCCAACCGCCTGCGCGAAGAGGGCCTCAACGTTATCGCTCTGCCCAAGACCATCGATAACGACACCTGGGGCACCGAAATGACGTTTGGCTTTACGAGCGCCATCGATGTCGCCACCAAGTGCATCGACGACATCCACACCACCGCCTCGAGTCACGGCCGCGTGTTCGTTATCGAGATCATGGGCCACAAGGTTGGCTGGATCCCGCTGTACGCCGGCGTCGCGGGCGGCGCGGACGTCATCCTGATTCCCGAGATTCCCTACGACATGGGTAACGTCATCAAGACCATCGAGCATCGCATGGAGACCGGCAGCCGCTTTACGATCGTGGCCGTCGCCGAGGGCGCTATCTCCAAGGAGGACGCGGCGCTGCCCAAGAAGGAGTACAAGAAGAAGCTCGCCGAGCGCACGAGTCCGTCGATTGTCTACGACATTGCCAAGGAGATCGAGGCCAAGACCGGTCGCGAGACCCGCGTCGCCATCCCCGGCCACACGCAGCGCGGCGGTCAGCCCGACGCCCAGGACCGCATCTTTGCGACCCAGTGCGGCGTTGAGGCGGCACTGGGCTGCCTACGCGGCGAGTTTGGCTACATGATTGCCCTGCGTGACGGCAAGATGTGCCACATGCCGCTCGAGGAGGTCGCCGGCAAGCTCAAGTTTGTCGATCCCCAGAGCGACCTGGTACGCGAGGCCAAGGCGCTGGGCATCAGCTTCGGCGACCAAAATCCACGGGCGCAAAACAAACCCAACGGCCCCCCCCCCCCCCCCCCCCCCCCCCCCCCCCCCCCCCCCCCCCCCCCCCCCCCCCCCCCCCCCCCCCCCCCCCCCCCCCCCCCCCCCCCC
>NZ_JBQHWK010000016.1:0-52838 GCF_052064015.1 Collinsella sp. HCP3S3_D1 | reverse complement strand
CCCAGAGGTGACCGGAGACGTCAACATTTGGGTGGACGCCATCGACTCGGCCGGCCGCGTCACCACGCGCAAGTTCCCCGTGCATGTGGACAATAACTTGTCTAATTTCACTTCGATCTCCGTGGAACCTTCTGATGAGTCAGTTTCCGCTGGGGATACAGTTTCTATTACTCCCAATCTGATTGTTCGTAATAATAGAGGCGTTAAGTATAAGTACGTTTGGATGAGAAACAATTGGAATGAATGGGGCGTTATAGAATCTGGAGAGGATAAACCTTCATTAAATTGGGTTGTTTCGCGAACAGGTGACATTTCAATCTATGTTGATGTAATTGATACAACAACTGGTCAAACGCTTACATGTAAAAAAGACTGCTACTTTGCGCCTGAAGACTGGTCTTATGACGGTATTTCTGTTTCCAATACATTTATCAGGCCTGGCGATGAGGTTACCGTTACAACGGAGTGTGCAGGGGATACTCGCTTCTTAAACTATAAATTTGTTTGGAGTAGGAACAACTGGTCAAATTGGGGCATTGCTCAGAATGGTTCTGATGCTTCCCTATCTTGGACTCCTGATAAGCCCGGTGAGTATGATATTTATTGTGATGTGAGCGGCTCTGACGGCAAGGTTAATGCTCGCAAGATTCATATCGGTGTTTGGGACTATTCGAGAATTACAGCTATATCTACTGACGGAGATTGCTCATGGGGCGTTCGCGCTGATATGGGAACTCTTGATGCGGAGAGATCTGGTCTTTTCGAATTTAAATTTGTCTGGGCGAAACCGGATTGGAGTCAATGGGGTGTTCTCAGGGCGAAATCAACCACTAATGATGCCTACTTTAACCCTTCCGATTTGGGCTTGAGTCCAGGCTACTATGCTTTGTACTGTGATATTACCTATCCTGACGGATCGGTTCATTCCAAGTCTACGCAGGTTTATTACAATCCAATCGGAAGTTCGACTGTTCTTGGGGTTAGTAGAATCAGCCTGCTTACATGGCTTACTTCGCATCAGTATGATTCTTATTATCTGGGTACGCGTTATTCCGGCGGCTTCTCATATGACACATGTCTTTATCCCAACGGAAGTCCAAGATGGGATGGCTATACAGGTATGAACTGCACCGGATTTGTTGCTCATGCTTATGCTGCTGTTGGCGGAGATGTTGCAGCGATAGGCAGAAATAACGCGCATTCGCCATGGGCCGGCGGGCCTGGTGGGGGAGGCTATATTAATGCCTGGCGTTGGTATGGTTATGCTTGTGACTCTGGTTGCAAAATGTATGAGTTTAGAACTGTTCGAGATATGTTAAATAGCGGCTATGCGCAGAAAGGGGATATTATTTTCTTTAAGACGAATGGGGCCATCGATTGTCATATAGGCTTTTTCTGGGGCGATACCCCTTATGAGAATAAGATGTGGCATCAGATTTTGCCTGGTAATCTGATTGGACCCTGTTTTAATAACGCGAATAAAAGCGAGAGGAATCAAACTGTGGTTCTGATTAAGTAGAGGTTGAGTGTTCCCTTAACCGTTGTTTAAATGGGAATAAGTGGTTCTTTTTATTTGTACCGATATTCAAGATTAGGTATGGAGTCGTTTTAGCAAATGCCAAATAGCAAAAAGAATATCCTTGTCACTCGCTCGTCTATGCCGCCGATGGAGGAGTATTTTAATGAAATTGCCCCTTTATGGGATAGTCACTGGCTAACAAATATGGGTGTTGAGCATTCGAAATTGGAGAATGAGCTTAAACATTATCTGGATATCGATAACATTGCGTTGTTCACTAATGGCCATAATGCACTTGAGTGCATTTTTGAAGCAATGCAACTTAAGGGCGAAGTTATCACAACGCCGTTCTCATTTGCCAGTACAACTCATGCAATAGTCCGAAAAGGATTAACGCCTGTTTTTGCTGACATTAAAAGAGATAACTATACACTCGATCCTTCTTCTATCGAGAAGTTGATAACCCCGCGTACTAGTGCAATCGTTCCTGTCCATGTATATGGAAATATATGCGATATTGATGCAATTCAAGAAATTGCTGACAAGCATGGTTTGAAGGTAATTTATGATGCAGCTCATGCGTTTGGCGTGAAAGTTAACGGTATATCCGTTGCGACTTTTGGTGATGCGTCAATGTTTAGTTTCCATGCGACAAAGGTATTTAATACAATCGAAGGCGGCGCGATTACGATGAAATGCGCTGATTTATATCCGCTGCTAAATCAATGGAAGAACTTTGGCATTATGGGCCCCGAAGATGTTGAATATGTCGGCGGCAATGCAAAGATGAATGAGTTTTGTGCTGCTATGGGCGTATGTAATCTTCGTCATCTAGATAATGAAATTAATAAGCGTAAGAAGGTTGCCGAACGGTATTGGTCGCATTTAGATGGAATTAAGGGACTGCAAGTATGTTGCCCGGCTGATAATATTCAGTCTAATTATGCATATCTGCCCGTGGTGTTTACCGAAGAATTTGGTGCAACGCGAGACGATGCTTTCAACGCATTGGCTTCTGTTGGCGTCGGCGCTCGTAAATATTTCTATCCTCTTATCAACGATTATGCTTGCTATAGGAGCGTGTACTCAAGCGAGCGGACGCCAGTTGCAAAATATGTCTCTGATCGAGTGCTGACTTTACCGATGTATGCCGACCTCAAGCTTGAAGATGTTGATTTAATATGCGATACCGTTCTTAATTGTGGCCGCGGAGAATGATAGTGAAACCTTTTCTTATTATTGGTTCGGGGGGTCACGGTAAATCGGTATTAGATTGCCTGCTGCAGCTAAACTCGGATGCGGACGTTGTATTTGCTTCGAACGTTGCCTCGCCTTCGCCCATTCCGGGGTTTCGAATTATAAATGAAAATCATATTTCGATTGAGCAAATGATTGCCGATTATTGCGGTGTTGTGGTTGCAATTGGTGATAACTACGCGCGCATGAATAAGATCAAGCGACTGACCGCCGCGGGCGTTTCTCTACCGTCAATTATCCATCCAAATGCGAGTGTCAGTCCTCTTTCAACCATTGGCAGAGGCTCTGTGGTTTTGGCATCAGCTGTTGTGAATTCATTTGCCTGTGTTGGGGACGGCTGCATTATCAATACGGGGGCTATCGTTGAGCATGAATGCCAAATTGGCCAAGGCGTTCACCTTTCGCCTAAAGTTGCACTTGGTGGCGGTACGATTATTGGGGATAGAACATGGCTCTGTATAGGATCAAGCGTTTCTGACCACGTTTCTGTTCCATGTGATTCAGTTGTTGCTGCGGGTTCTGTTGTGCTTGATTCTTTTAAGCAGGGCGGCCTTTATGCAGGAGTTCCTGCAGTGCTTAAAAGAAGCTATTAATCTATTTAAATAGCTTCTTACGTTGCAAGAGATGTTGTTTCGTTAACCTGGCCATGTAGCGGTCGTGTATATGAGCTGCAGCCTTTTTTATCTGGCTACAGCTCATATTTTTTAAGCGTGTTTTAAAAAACGAGACATCAGTTCATTTTGCAAATAAGTAAAAGCGTCATTTTTGAATATGATCGACTGCGCAATATATGCTGCAAGCATTAAAATGAATTGTACTGCTGCGCAAGCAATTGTAGATTCATCCATTACAACAGTTGCGGCTAGTGAAAAGAGCGCCGATGTTAGAGTTGCGAAAATAGTTGGTGCCAAATCTTTCATTTGTTCTAGATACGAGTAGTGAATTAACTTTTTATTGGGGAATGCGTTTATAAAAGTCGAAATTAGCCCATCAAGTATGTAGCCGTAACATATAAACTTTATATCACTTGTAAAGAAGGTCGCTACAAGCAAAATCGCTGTACCAATTACCTTTTTTAAGATTTCTAGTTTGAGATATATATCGGTGTGTCCTATGCCGTTTAATGCCTGCAGATTCGTTGAATGAATTGGCAATAGTGCATAGACAATGCAAAAGGCACGAAAATAGGGGGCTGATCCCACCCATTGCTCGCCCAGCACAAATCGGATTAACGGTTCGGCGACCACTGCGCAGAATACCATTAGCGGGAAAATGACATATGCCGAGGATTTAAGGGACCGTCGTACAATGCCTTTAACTTTATCAATATCAGATTGAACTCTTGAGACCGTTGATAACATAATCGGTTGAATAGTTGAATCGAGAACTGTTCCCAGCACCATGGGATATTTTTTTCCTTGATTGAAATATCCAAGAGCGGAAGAATTATATTTTTTACCAACGATTAAATCTGATAGAGACTGATAGGTCGTTTCGATTAATCCCGAAGCGAGCAACTTCCATCCAAATGAATACAGCGCCTTTGCTTCACTGAAAGAAAATTGTAGTTTTGGGAACCAGCGGGTTTCAAAACTGATTGCGATTGATCCTGCAATGCTGAATACGACCTGTTGAGTAACAAGACCCCAAACCCCGTATCCCAGTACTGCGATTGCGATTCCTGCCGCACCGCTAAGTAGCATTGCAATTAAGTTAGCTTTAAATATGCGCTTGAAATCAAGTTCTCTTGTAACTATTGCAACCTGAATTGCGTAAATCGAGTTGAAAATG
This sequence comes from Collinsella sp. HCP3S3_D1, assembly GCF_052064015.1. Classification (NCBI taxonomy): domain Bacteria; kingdom Bacillati; phylum Actinomycetota; class Coriobacteriia; order Coriobacteriales; family Coriobacteriaceae; genus Collinsella; species Collinsella sp. HCP3S3_D1. The sequence continues at coordinate 48,271 of NZ_JBQHWK010000016.1, read as the reverse complement.
AAAATCAGGCATAAAACCCTAAGTGGTGTTATGAGGGCATCCATCGAATAGAAACTGGAGATTAGAGGAGCAGAGAAGAACAATGCACAATATAGGATGCTTGCCGTTGCAAAGCTTAGCCAAAAAGCGGTATCAATGTCTAATTCGCTTAAATCTTTTTTTTGAATAATTGCTGTGTTAAGACCAGACTGTACGAACACGTTTCCAATATTAACGAAGACAACCATTATTGCCATAATGCCGAAATCATTCGGCGATAGTAGGCGCGCCAGGACTATTTGGATGATAAGTGCGATGCCTTGGCTTCCTGCTTTTTCGAGAAAATTCCAAACAAAAGAAGTGATTGCTCGGTCTTTTAGTGATTCCGTTGAGACGTCTTTCATGCTTTATCCTAAACCCAATCGGTAATTATGTTCAGCGCTGTTTTAAGGAGCTAGAAAAGTGTCAAACCCAGGTATCAGCGTGCTGATGCTATCATTCAATCATGAAAAGTATATTCGTGAATCTCTTGATTCTGTTCTCTGTCAGAAAACCGATATACCCTTTGAAATCATTATCTATGACGATTGCTCTACAGATGGTTCTCGTGATGTCATATTGGACTATCAAAGTCGATACCCTAATTTGGTCAAAACGATATTTCCGGATGAAAATCAGTACTCAAAAGGCAAGTCTCCCATTGCTGAGTATTTGATCCCTTCGGCAAAGGGAGAATATGTTGCACTTCTAGAATGCGATGACTACTGGACGGATGCTAATAAACTCCAGAGACAATTCGAATACCTTAGCTCGCATTCCGATTGCGCTATGTGTGCTCATTCAGTTGAGATTTTCGATGACGGCAGGCAGTCTGTTATTGGGCGAGTGAATGAGTACGATGCCCCTCGCCTTTTTTCTCTTCCGGACTTGGTTGAACGAGGCGGCGGAGCGCTCCAGACGTGTAGTTTTTTCTGCCGTAATTCATATTTACAGGACTATATCTCGTGGCGACCGGCTAAATGTCCCGTTGAGGATTGGCCTATTATGCTCTATATGGCTACACGGGGAAATGTCGTTTGCATTCCGGAGGCAATGGGAAGATATCGAGTCAATAACGTGAGTTCATGGACGGGAGAAAGACTCGAAAATAAGGAACATGCGGCTATTTTCGATAGAAAGATTATCGAGATGCTCACCAGTCTTTCGACCCTTCTTCCCGCTTCGGTTTTTGATGGCATTGAAAGGAAGAAGTACACGCTGGCTTATGATTATGCTTTTAGAAAAGGTATTAGCCCGAAAGATGCGTTTCATGAACTGAACGTTTCTGCTTCGTCTCTATCGAATGGAATGAGAGTAAAGCTGTCGATAGCGTTAATTGCGAAAACTGTATTGCACAAATTGCGACTACAAGGTCTTATTGATTCGGCTTTGCTCCTGGTTTCATCTAAGTAGCAGAATTATTACAGTTAATTAATGCCTAAGTGATATTCAAATATCTAAATTGAAAACTATTCGAATGAAACCCAGCGTCATAGTGCAAAGTTAGCTATTTGATTATTATTTATATAAGTGTTTTTCCAGCTCGGGAGTTTAATTAATGAAGGGCATCATTCTTGCCGGTGGATCCGGTACACGTTTGTATCCACTTACGCTTGTGACCTCAAAACAGTTGTTGCCAATTTATGACAAACCTATGATTTTCTATCCATTGTCAACTCTGATGCTTGCTGGGATTAGGGATATTTTAGTCATATCCACTCCTGTTGACCTCCCGAACTTTAAACGCTTGCTTGGAGATGGCTCTCGTTATGGTGTCAGGCTGTCTTATGCGGAGCAACCGAGCCCCGATGGCCTGGCTCAGGCATTTACAATTGGAGAAGACTTTATTGATGGCGAGCCGTGCGCCCTTGTACTTGGAGATAACATTTTCTATGGCAATGGACTGTCTCGACATTTGACTCGAGCTGTTCATAATGCTGAAGCTGGTCGCGCAACGGTCTTTGGCTATCATGTAGATGATCCGGAGCGTTTTGGTGTTGTCGAGTTTGACGAAAATGGTCTAGCGGTATCAATTGAAGAGAAGCCAGAGCATCCTAAGTCTTCATATGCGATCACAGGGCTTTATTTTTATCCGGGAGATGTTGCCGAAAGAGCAAAAAAGGTCAAGCCGTCGGCCCGAGGTGAACTTGAGATTACTGATCTCATAAGCATGTATCTTAAGGATGGAACGCTTTCTGTAGTTACTCTTGGCCGGGGCTATGCTTGGCTTGATACCGGTACTATGGAGAGCCTCCATGAGGCATCTGAGTTTGTTCGGGCTGTTGAACATAGTCAGGATTTGCCGATTTCGGTTCCCGAGGAGATTGCTTGGGAGCATGGATGGATTGATACCGAAGAACTAGAAGAGGCTGCTAAGGCTTATGGCAAGTCTGTCTACGGCCGGCACCTAAAGAAGGTCGCCGCCGGCGAGATCGTCAACAGCCCGCGCGAGTACTAGGAAGAACCCCTCATGTCTGAGACCTTTGAACCCAAGAACATCATCGTCACGGGCGGCTGCGGCTTCATCGGCAGCAACTTCGTGCACTACGTCGTGGACAACCACCCGGACGTGCACGTGACCGTCCTGGACAAGCTGACTTACGCCGGCAACCCCGAGAACATCGCCGGGCTGCCCGCCGACCGCGTGGAGCTCGTCGTGGGCGACATCTGCGACGCCGGGCTGCTGGATCGCATCGTCCCGGGCCACGACGCCATCGTGCACTACGCCGCAGAGTCCCACAACGACAACTCCATCGCCGACCCCGAGCCGTTCCTGCGCACCAACGTCGAGGGAACCTTCCGCCTGCTGGAGGCCGTCCGCAAGCACGGCGTCCGCTACCACCACGTGTCCACCGACGAGGTCTACGGCGACCTGGCGCTCGACGACCCCGCCAAGTTCACCGAGGAGACGCCGTACAAGCCGAGTTCTCCGTACTCGAGCACCAAGGCGTCCTCCGACATGCTCGTGCGCGCCTGGACCCGCACCTACGGCCTGCGCACGACCATCTCCAACTGCTCCAACAACTACGGCCCCTACCAGCACGTGGAGAAGTTCATCCCCAGGCAGATCACCAACATCGTCGACGGCGTGCGCCCCAAGCTCTACGGCCGCGGCGAGAACGTCCGCGACTGGATCCACACCGAGGACCACTCCTCGGCCGTCTGGGACATCCTGACCAAGGGCCGCATGGGGGAGACCTACCTCATCGGCGCCGACGGCGAGAGGGACAACATCACCGTGCTCCGCATGATCCTGGAGGCGATGGGAAAGGACCCCGAGGACTTCGACTGGGTCGCCGACCGCCCCGGCCACGACCGCCGCTACGCCATCGACTCGACCAAGCTCCAGCGCGAGCTCGGCTGGAGGCCGGCGCACACCGACTTCGCCGAGGGGCTCAGACAGACCATCGAATGGTACGTCGCCAACGAGTCCTGGTGGCGCCCGGCCAAGGAGGCCACCGAGGCTAGGTACAGGGCACAGGGGCAGTAGCGTGCCCTAAAGGATTATTGTTTTGATGGGTTGAGGGCAACGGGGGATTAAATAGCCGCCAAGTGCCCTCAATTATTGTTAGTAGATAGCGTATCTAGGACATTTGTGCATAGATTCAAGGCGGTCTGACTCCATGTGAATCGCGTGCAGACTAGATCATGAACATTATGAGAGTGCTCAAAAAGTAAATCCGGGTTTTCGAAATATACAAGGACAGCCTTTTTAATAGAGTCAATTGCGCAGTCTTGCAAAACTGTACCGAAATTGCTTTCGGGGATGATATCGGATGCGCCTGCGCAATTACTAACCACGATTGCGCACTTTTGAGCTGCAGCCTCAAGAAGAACGGTTGGCATGCCCTCTGGATATTCACTAGGCATAAGAAAACAGCTAGCATAGCGTAGCAAGGATGACATGTCAGGTTCATTTAATCTTCCGACAAAATGGATTCTTTCATTTTGCGCGTTGGACACCGCTGTATTTAATGGACCACTGCCCGCAATAATCAAATGAATGTTTTTGCCATGAATGCCGTCAATTGCTTCTATTGCCTTCATGACGCCTTTTTCCTCAATCAGGCGACCGGCATATGCAACGACAAATGCGTCAGGAGATATATTAAGCTCAGAATCCCAGTCTCTTTTTGATGCAGATAAGCAGTATGCATCAGCATCAATCGAGTTGGGTATTACGGAATGGGGTGAAAACCCCAAGCTTTTTATCCACTGTAAGCTTCGATTCGAAACTGCACATGCAACCGGTTTGCTTCTAGAAATGATTTTTGTTGACAGTCCTTCATACAATCGCATGAGATAACCCATTGGACTTTTTTCTGTAGACAAGTATCCTGAGCTATGGTCAATCAAAACCGGCCGTATGTGCTTCTTTACAGCAATCCTGCATGCAAGGAGACAGATTGGATAATAGCGAGTGTTGATAATGATGTCGCTAATGGACAGTTTCATTATCTGATTAAAAATCCGGTATGTGCTTGGTATAGGTTTGATAATAGGAAATCTGTCATTCATTAGAGACAACGAGGGCACCTCGATCAAAGAGATGTCGTTGTCACTAGTGATTCCGTTACTTCGCTCGGAATTGGAAGAAGTGAGTATAACAACTTTGTTGCCAAGCTCAGTCAATTTTTTTGCGAGATTTTCGGTGTACCTCTCCACTCCCCCCATGTGAGGGGAGTAGTATGCGCTGACAATTAATATTCGTCGCATAGTTATCCTTTGCGTTAAGAGGCTGTTGCTATTAGGGGTAATTACAGCTTAGAAATAATGTAGTATGCAGGCCAGTCAAGGTGTAACTTCTGCAATCCCAGCATCACCCCTACACCTAGGCGAATTTTTAATGTCTGGCCTTTTGGTTTTAGAATACCTATGTGAGGATTTTTTAGATAGTTCGGGAAATTCCTTCTGGCATGTGAAAACACAAAAGCATACTTTGATTTCATTAGCTTTGGTCCGCAACCCTTATTAAAAACAACCAAGGCATTGATCATGTTTGCTAAATAGGTGTATTCAATAACATCGAATCTGCTTTTCGGTAGTTTTGAGAGATCGTGGCTCTGAAGGAAAAGATCAAACATTTCCGCCATGATTTGCTCATGATTTTTCTTGTAGTTCATTGAACCGGTGATGGATTGGCGGTTGAAGTAGTAATAATAGCCCTCGTATGGAATGATTTTCACTTTCGCGTTGCAGTAAAAGGCGCAGAGGCTAAAGTAGATATCCTCACCGCAAGGGACACCGGTAAAGCCCAGTTTGTTTTCTTCGATAAAGGACTTTTTAAAGAGTTTTGCGCATGCAATTGCATAGGTCGTCGTACTCCATACGCTGTTTGATATGCGATGCCTTTTCAGTTTGCCATCAATATCCCTTATGAAACCTCCTGCGATGATGTCGTAGTCGCCATCTTCGGCTGCTTGAAGATACGTTTCGATGTAGTTGGGGGCGACATAGTCATCGCTATCTACAAAGAGAACATATTCGCTATCAACATGTTTGAGAGCTCTTTCTCTTGTTCGACCAAGACCTAAATTGCGCTCATTGTTTAGAACTTGAATCTTAGATGGAAACTTTTCTTGATACCTCGAGAGAATATCGCAGCTGTTATCAGGACTGCAGTCGTTAACGCAAAGCACTTTATAATCAGAAAAAGTTTGGTTGACGAGACTGTCGAGACAACGACCAAGATACTTTTCAACGTTATAGACTGGGACGATAACTGTCACTTTCATTTGGATTCCTTGTCTCTATGGTAAAACACGATTTTGCATGTATAGGGGTATGCTCGTTTGTTTCCTATCCTATATGCCAATGCGATATGAGTGAATATATAATAATCATATGGTTCAGCTACTCATAAGATATATTGAATGGCTGTTCAGGTTCTACTGATTTACCACGAGAGAATGGTGCTCGATTGTCGTCTAAATCGAATGTGCTTATTGCTATTCCTGCATATAACGAAGAGGAGTGCATTGAAGGCACGGTAAAAGAGCTCCGTTCGATTGCGCCAGAGTTTGACTTCATTATTATCAACGACGGTTCTCGGGATCGAACGGGCGAGATTTGTGATTCGTTGGGCTGTAATGTCATTACGATGCCTATTAACTGCGGCCTGACTGTTGGCTTTCAGACCGCGGCTCGATATGCCGTCGACCATGGTTATGACTATATGATTCAATTTGATGCTGACGGGCAACATCGTCCGGAGTATTTGGCTGCCCTTGTTGAGAAGGCGGAAAAAACTGGTTCCGATATCGTTATCGGTTCTAGGTTTCTGACTGTTCGCAAAGACAAATCGATGCGTATGGTTGGTTCTCGCATGATTACTGTTTTGATTAAGGCGCTGACTGGCCATCGCATCAGTGATCCTACATCCGGATTTAGGCTGTTTAGTCGCCCTGTGCTCGAAAGGTATTATTACGACAACACTCTTAATCCCGAGCCAGAATCAATCGCCTTATTTTTAAAACAAGGATATTCGGTCTCCGAGGTCCAGGTTTCCATGCGTGAACGCCAAGGTGGGGAGAGCTACTTAAATCCGGTTAAGTCCATACAGTATATGCTCCGGGTATTTGTAACGCTTCTTATTGTTCAGTGGTTTAGGTGATTGCTGTGTCTATATCGCTTCGCGTGTTGCTGATCGTCAGCGCTGCTATTGTTTTGATTTTTGTTGCCCGAAAGCTTAAGAAGTCCCAGATGCAAGCTCTGGATTCCTTGTTTTGGCTATTATTTAGCTTAAGTTTCGTAATTTTAGGCATTTTTCCCGAAATAGCAACCGCTATTTCATCTCTCTTTGGTTTTGTTTCACCTTCGAACTTAGTGTTTTTATACGTGATTGCTGTTCTCGTAGTGCGCGATTTCTGCAATTCCCTGCGCTTGGCTAAGTTGGAGGAACGCTTGAATTCTCTTGTTCAGGCGGTCGCATTAGATAAATAACACCTTCTTTTAGGCAATAGGATTGTGTATGAGCACTTGGATTTCATTTACTGGCGCAATTGCAGTGGCCTCTTTTCTGCTGTTTTTTCCTGGGTACCTTTTACTTTCCCCTTTTAAGAGTATTCGGTTGTCAAAATTGGCAATTGCTCCAATCGTTTCTATTTTCATTACTTGTGTGACCGGTGTTATTACTTCGGTATTTCTTCACTCTGTAAATGTGTGGGTTTTCATCTGCCTTGAACTAGCGATTCCGATTTTGGTTTTCGTTGCATCTTTTGTCTGGCGCCTTGTGGGATCTACTCAGATGCCCGTAGGGTCCTGTTCTGGTTATTTGAATACTAAAGACGCTGGTTTCTATCAAGTCCTGTACCTGATCGTTGGGTTTATTGCTGCTATCTATGTCTTTGTGTCCGTTCTCGGTTCGCCTGAGTTTTTTTCAGTGTCGATAGACAATTCGTATCATCTCAATGAGATTCATGCTCTTGCAACCACTGGCTGCTATTCTCCTGCGGGAATAAGCGTTTACCCAACCGTTCCTGGATATGGTTCCACTGGAGCTGGGTTTTACCCCGCTGCATGGCACGTAATCTGCGCGCTGGTGAGCAATCTTCTTTCTATTAGCGCTGCTGTCGCTATCAATGCAGTTAATTTCTCGCTTGTTGCTTTCGTATTTCCAATGAGCTGCTTTGCGTTGATGAGTGTCATTACTGAAAAAAAGACTTGTCTCGCACTGGGAGCTTTAATTTGCATTTCTGCATATGCGTTCCCGTGGAGGCTGCTTACCTTCGGTGTCCTATATTCAAATCTTGCCGCTTTTTGTCTTGTATGCTCAGTTTGTTCCGTATTCATGAGCCTAACTAAGGGCGAAGGTCTGTCTATCCAAAACAGAGTTTTGTTGGCCTTTTTATTTCTTTTCGGATTGTTCGACCTATTTTTGCTTCAACCTAATGGGGTTTTCTCTGTTGGCGTTTTGCTGCTTCCATACGCGGCTGCAAGGTTGTATAGCTTTTGCATTGCGAAAAATCTCACTCCGCTTAAGTCGTTTTCAGCTGCGGTTGGCCTAGTGGTCTGCTTTGTTGCCGCTTGGATCGTTGCATATAATTTACCCATGATGCAAGGAGTTGTTGGCGTTAGCTGGAGTCACTATACGTCGGCTTCGCAAATGTTGGTCAATTTCCTCTGCCAGTCGTACTCTCCGGATTCTCCCAGTAATCTTGTTCTTGGTTTATTCGTCATTGTGGGACTGTTTTATACCCTGCAGCGCGTTGAGCTTCGCTGGATATCTGTTTCTTATTTTCTTGCGTTAGCCATTCATTTCTCCACAGGTGCTACAGAGGCAGTATTTAAACCGTGGTTTGCTGGATTTTGGTATGCTGATCCATATAGAACAGCTACGTTGTGCACGCTTGCCGCGTTTCCGTTGGCGGTCTTTGGTTCTTCGATTGTTTTCGTTGAGCTAAGAAAGAGAATTCTTGACAGCAAGCATATGTCTGCCGGATCGTTCAATCGACTTTATTCCGCTATATTTGTCGTGCTTTTTGTTACGGCTGTTTTCTATCCTTCATTTCAGATTCCGGGCTTCCTTAACGTTGAAATGGTTTTTGGCAAAACAAGGAATGTAATCAAACGAGACTATGACATGTACAACCCAGAGGAATTAAATGCGAAAGAGCTTGAATTTGCATCGTCTGTAAAGGAGATTGTGGGTGATTCCGTTGTTTTAAATTCGCCCTATGACGGATCAGCTTTTCTTTACGGGTCTTCTGATATTCAGGTGTACTATCGCTCTTTAAACAGCTCTCCCGAGAATGACCCCAACGAGTCCATCGCCAGTAGGGTCATAAGGCATGGACTCTATAAGATTGGGTCGGATTCCGAGATGAGGCAGGCCGTTAAGGTAACCGGTGCCCATTATGTACTATTGCTCGATTCCGATAATTGTAAATCAAGAGGTCATGTTTTTACGTATAACCCGGATGACTGGGATGGTATCGAGGAGATTAACGATAAGACTCCTGGGTTTACACTATTAAAAAAATCGGGGCATTCTAGGCTGTATCGCATCGATTTAGAGTAATTATTGTTTTAGTATCAATTGAAATTGGAGCCTCATGCAGTTTAAGTTGGCGAATCTCATCTTCAGTGGTAACCAGGCGTTTGATCAATTCCCGACCCTCTCTTTTAGAGAGCTAGCCGGTAGGGCGATTTCTGATTCTCCATCTTCTCTGAGATTGCTTGGTTCTTCTTGGGTTGATTTTTCCACTTATTTTAATTCTCTTTCTATAATGAAGTGGAAAGAGTACTCGAATGCTGGGTCTTTTTATCTTCATTTCAAATATCGGGGTGCCGGTTTTGAATTTCAGCAGAGGACCGTTGGTAATCTTGATTGGAGCTCCCGTGTTGTTCCGGACTCCAATCGCAGCTTCTCTTCTTCTGATGTTTGGGCTTCCGTTGATATCGAAATTACCGAGCAGACTGGTGAAACACTACATTCCTTCAGCATTGAAAGTTCCGGCGATTTGACGCTTGATGATGCCTATTATTATGTGGATGTTGATCCTTGCTGCATTCATCCAGTCGAATTAGCTCTTGCTATTACGACATTTAAAAAAGAACAGTACGTCCTTAACAATCTAAATCTCATTAAAGAGGGGATTCTTTCTAGTAAAGAGCCAATTTCGGAACATTTTCATGTCCATGTTGTCGACAACGGCAGATCCTTAGACTGCAACTCTGGATCGGATCGTATTTCGATTCATCCTAATCCAAATGTCGGCGGTTCCGGTGGGTTTGCTCGTGGCATGATCGAGGCGCTGGAACAGAATCCTAAAGCGACTCATGTTCTCCTGATGGACGACGATGTTGAGGTTCTTCCCGAGAGCTTTATCCGTACGTTCAATCTGCTTTCTCTTCTCAAAGAAGAATATGTTAACGCCTTTTTATCGGGCGCAATGATGAGCTTGGAAGAGCTCAATTTGCGTACCGAGGATTTGGGGTTCTTTACTGCTAAGGGAACTTTTTCTCCCCTTAAGCCTGAAGGCTATATGACTTCACTTCATGATGTGGTTGAGACCGAGATATATAAGGCCCCAACTGGCCTTTATGAGGACACTGCCCAACAGTATGCTGGCTGGTGGTATTGCGTTATACCTACCGCAACGATTGAGCGCGAGGGGCTGCCTTTGCCTTTATTTGTTCGTTCGGATGACGCCGAGTACGCGCTTCGCTGTAAGCCTAGGTTCATGTCCATGAATGGTATTTGCGTTTGGCATAATTCTTTTAAGTTTAAGTACAGTGCCGCTGTGGAGCGTTATCAGGTGAGCCGAAATACGCTGATTAGCCAAGCGACGACCGGCGTTGCTCCCCTTGCTGATTTTCTTTATGAGATTCGTCGTGAGGTCGAACTAGACCTGAAGAAATTTGACTACGATGACGCTCTTCTTGCTGTAAAGGGCCTTGAAGATTTTTTGAGAGGCCCAGAGTGGATTTCTCATCCGGTTGCTGAAGCTCGCTTTATGGCGGCAAATCGTGAAAGGGAACAATTGATTCCCATCGAGCAACTCGTCCCTCAAGCGCTAGAGCTGGGCGTCGACTTGACGCAGTTAACTTTTGGCAATTTGAGTCTTGGGGGCGACAGGTCTAGGCTGCAGGCGTTTAAGGATTATCTGACCATTAATGGTCACCGTTTCGTTAATGATTCAGCAAAGCGTAGAGACAAGGTTGCTGTTATTGATGCTGCGGGATGGGTCTATCCCGCTGGTAAAATTAGGGATGTTGACACGCTTATTGTGGTAGATATGCCTAATAAAAAGGGTGCCATTAGACATATGGACAAGAAGCGATTCAAAGAGGTTTGGACTCGTTTTCGTAAAGCCGAGAAGGAATTCAAGCGTAACAAAGATAAGATTTATGCCGAATACGCTTCGTATAGAGATGTCTTTACTTCGATTGATTTTTGGAAACAGTATTTGAAAGAGGCGTCTGAGTAGTCTTCGTGTGAGTGGGTTTCAAAGTGGGACCCACTCATTCTTTTGTATCATAAGTGCAATTGTGCTTCTTTCATTGTTCGTTGATGGGAAGGTTAAGTCATGTCCTTGCTTTCAAATATAAAAAAGATTCTTCCCGGCTCATCCCGATCATTACATGCCATGCATGAGGATATGGATCGCCGTTTTGACGAGGTATTTTCGCGTATCGAGCAGGCTGATAACGGCATCAATATGAATATCAATTACAAATTCGATACTCGGTTATTTCCAGAAATTGAATTGCTCAAGCAACGCCAACAAAGCCTATCGGAACAGATGGCTCTTCGCTTTGAATTGCTGGCTCGGCGTGCATACCCCGATCTCACGCCCTTTGAGCTTCGTTGCAAAATCTTTGATGCGTTACCTGATGCCGAGGGTGATATTCGATTGATGCAGCAGGCAAATGCGGCGTTGATGAGCAAGCTAGACGCGATTTGCGCCGCCAATAATATCCAATACTGGCTTTCTTATGGCTCTCTTGTGGGGACTTTGTCTCGATCGGGGTTTATTCCTTGGGACGACGATATTGATATCTGCATGATTAGGTCCGATGTGGATAAGCTCACTGCCGCCTTAAAAGATGATCCTGATTATCAAATCACTCTTGTATACGACTGGTTTGTAAAGTGCCGTCAAGTTCGTTTTTGTTCAACTAACCCGCTTATTCCTTGTTTCGTAGACATTTCGATTTATGACTGGGCTGCCGAGAATTCTAAGCGCGCGAACAATCAGCTTAGGCAACTCAGAATTGAACTTATGGATTTCTTTGACCAAAATGAGGGTGAGTTTAGTTTTTGGAAAGATAATCCTTGGATGGTCCACCCTGACAGCGGTCTTAGTGTGCAGTGCGGGGATGTTGACTTGGAGGCTCAGAGAGCTGTTATTTCTTCTGCGGATATTGATCTTGTTCAGGGTGTTTTCGATTCGTATAACGAAAAGGCTCATGCACTTGGTTTGTTGACTGATGAGCCTCATGGCGATTTTGCATACGCGATTGATAACGTTTTTGATGCCCCTAAGCGTAAAATAATTTGGGATCGCAACGATATTCTTCCCGTAAGAAAGCATCCGTTTGGCGGTTTCTCTTTTTCGGTTCCTGCGAAAGCGGAAAAGGTCGCTGACGCCTGTTATCCTGGATGGCCTTACATGCCTATGGACATCTGCGGGCATGATCATTTTGCAAAGGATGTTTTGTCCGATCCCGATGTTCGCTCCGCGATGGCAAGGTTTGTTGACGAATGTAATTAGTAGTTACAACGGCTTTGATTAAGGTATTTAAAATGCAGTTTAAACTTGCGAATGTTGTACTTAAAATTGAAAAGCATGCAAAGTATTTTCCTGAACTCTACTATCGCGTGCTCTCCGGCGATGCTTCGTATGATGACAACATTCATTCACTTCATATCAATGGAAACGTTGACTTTCTGACGTATGTAAATGGCCTATCTGCATGTAAATGGCATCAATATGCGTCTGTTGACGGCGTCGTCTTGCATATGGCTTTATTTGGCAGAGGACGGGTTGTCGTTCATGGAGTGAGGTCTGGCGAGCTGAATCCTGTCGAGCTTAAATCGCATCCTTTTGATGGCGATAAACTTGATCCTTGCGTTCTCGATATCGATATCGATACAACCGGCTACGACTTGATCGGTTTTTGGATTGAGAGCGACGAGGGCTATTCCGTTGACCTTTTGAGCGCTTCCTACCTGACGGATGTTTCTGAGGGCTCAATTAACCCGATCAATCTTGCTCTTTCTACTACTACATTTAAGAATGAACGATATATTCTTCCAAACATTGAGCTTGTTAAAACCGGCATCTCTAAAGAGGATGGTCCGATTCGCGACCACTTCCACATGTTTGTCGTCGACAATGGCCAGACGCTCGATGCTGCGTCGCTTTCCGATGATCTGGTCACCGTGCTCCCGAACCCCAACACAGGCGGTTCGGGAGGATTCGCACGTGGAATGATGGCGGCTACCGAAACTCCAGGTCAGTTCACCCATATCATCTTGATGGATGACGATGTCTCCATCATGCCCGAGAGCTTGATTCGCACGTTCAACCTTCTTTCTCTTACTAAGGGAAAATATAAGGATGCCTTTATTAATGGCGCCATGCTTTCGATGGAGAATCCTATTCGCCAGTTCGAGGATGTCTCGTATGTGGCGACTACTGGTGCCTATCGTCGCGTAAAAGGGGATCTGAATGTTGGCAAGCTGGCTGACATCCTCGAAAATGAACGCATGAGCGTTGAGGTTGAACAAGCCTACGGAGCTTGGTGGTATAGCTGCATCCCTGTGAAAGCTATCGAAAAGAACGGTCTTCCCATGCCTTTCTTTATCCGCTGTGACGACGTTGAGTTTGGCATGCGCAATAAGCCTGTCTATATGACTATGAATTGCATTTGCGTGTGGCACGCAAGCTTTGAGGGGCGTTTCAGGGCTTCGGTGGATTGCTACCAGTACTTCCGCAACTTCTTTGCCATGATTGCTCTTGATGATTGTGCTGATGAGAAGATGTTTGTCCTTCGTATTCAGCGAGGGGTACGTCAGAACTTGCGCGATATGGACTATCAGGCTGCCGAGTTTATTCTCGATGGCTTTGAGGATTATCTGCGTGGCCCTGAGTATCTCCAGAAGCTTGATGGTGCCGTTACGATGATCGGCAAGGGTAAGTTAAACGAAAAGCTGATTCCTGTTTCCCAAATGGATCCAGAGCTTCTTCGTAATGCTGGGGTTACGGAGCAAGTGCTCGCTAATGTTAATCTGGAATTCCGTCCTTCAAAGTTTATGAAGTATTGGAGATCTATTCCTTACGACAAGCACTATCTTCCCGATGCGCTGTTGCGCGGGAAAGCTGGCTATGTAGTAAAGAACGGCAGCTGTACGCTTGAGGGCAACTCGACGCGCTGCAAGACGCTGGTCTTTCTTGATCCGACCCGCGAGAAAGGATCGGTTCGCACGATGGACCGAGCGCGGTTCAAGAGTATTCGCCGTCGAGAGCACGAACTGATGGCGCGCTATCGCAAAGAAGGCAAGAGCGTCAGGAGGACATGGAAAGATGCCATGCCGTACATGGCTTCTCGAGAGTTCTGGGAAGAGTACTTGGGTCTTAAATAAGATGAGGTCCGGATTAAGTCCGGACCTCATCTTATTTTGAATAGGTTTTATAGGCTTGTAGCTCCCATTGCTTTCTTTCGACCTTCGCAACCGAGTCGAGGATAAGCCCCGTTGCCAGACTAAGACCGCATAGGAACATGAACGAGACGGCGAGCATTGCGGTGGGGAAGCGGGGGACTAATCCGGTCTGGAAGTACTCTGCGACGATTGGTATACCGAGGGCGAGCCCTATGATGGCAAAGATGAGCGCGATAAGGCTAAAGAACTTGAGCGGACGATAGTCTTTAAAGAGCGTTCCGATCATTGCGATGACTTTGATGCCGTCGCTGACCGTATTGAGTTTGGATTCAGAGCCCTCAGGCCGATCTCGATACTCTACCGGCACGTCCTGAATGCGCCAGCGGTGATCGACGGCGTGGATGGAGAGCTCGGTTTCGATCTGGAAGCCCTCGCTCAATACGGGGAAGGTCTTGACGAAGGGCTTGCTCATGGCTCGGTAGCCGGTCATCACGTCGTCAAAGCTGTAGCCGTAAATCCATTTGATCATGGCACGAACAAGGTTGTTGCCAAAGCCGTGAAAGGCTCGTTTATTCTCCTCGGCATAGGTGCCGTTTGATAGGCGATCGCCAACGGTCATATCTGCTTCGCCGTTAAGGATGGGATTGCAGAGTGACTTGGCAGCTTCGGCGGGGTATGTATCGTCGCCGTCGACCATTAAGTAGCACTCGGCATCGATATCGCGGAACATTTGACGGCACACGTTACCTTTGCCCTGCCTGGGCTCGTGGCGCACCTTAGCCCCGTGCTGCTTGGCGATTTGCGAAGTGTCGTCGGACGAGTTGTTGTCGTAAACATAGACAACTGCGCCGGGCAGCTCTCGATGAAAATCGTCGACAACTTTGCCAATCGTCAGCGCTTCGTTGTAACAGGGGATTATGACGGCGGTATTCGAATAGTCCATGTAGGACCTCCTTTAATGACTCATCTGGTCGAAAGTATACCTATCGCCTGCCCCTTTGATTAGATATGGGTTAGTTCTCCAGATTTGTTGCGGTGGGTTATCGTCAACGTGGGAGGGCTATACTTTCCAATGTTATGTTTTACGAGACAAGGAGATGGTCCGTGGCTGACAATGTAGAGAGTCAGAAAGCGGTGGCTAAACCGGCCTCTCACGCTAAAAATGATTTTGAAAAGGACAAGTTCATTCTTAAGCAGCTTGTCACCAAAGATTTTAAAATCAAATATCGTCGCAGTGTTCTGGGCGTGGCGTGGTCCGTGCTTAACCCGCTGCTGATGATGGTTGTTATGTCGATCGTGTTTTCGACGATTTTTGGCCAGAGCCGCAATGGATCAATTACGCCCGAAATGTATCCGTTGTATCTGATTGTCGGTAACATTACGTTCTCCGTCATGTCTGAGTCGACGAACCAGGCACTCATGTCCATCATTTGGGCGTCGTCGCTACTCAAGAAGGTTAAGGTCCATCGCTGGGTGTTCCCGGTGCAGAAGGTGCTGTTCTCACTTGTCAACTTTTCCTTCTCTTTGGTTGCCGTCGCCCTTGTTATGCTCTTTTTCCGTGTGGTTCCTACCTGGCATTTAATTTTGCTGCCGGTTTGCTTGCTGTTGCTTATGTGCTTCTGCATGGGCTTGGGCATGATGCTGTCTGCGCTGGCGGTCTTTTTCCGCGATGTTATGCATCTGTGGACCGTCGTCATTACGGCCTGGATGTATCTGACGCCTATTTTCTGGACGACCGATTACATCAGCCAAATGGCACATTGGATTCAGGTGCTCGTGGTTGTCAATCCCATGTACAACTATCTCCAGTTTATGCGTGATATCTTCCTGTTTAATACCGTGCCTTCTGCGCTTACCTTTGGGCTGTGTGTTGTTTGGGCCGTTCTTGCCCTTGCTATTGGCTATACCGTGTTCCATAAGACCGAGCACAAGTTTATTCTCTACATCTAAGGAGTGCTGTTCATGACTGAATCTGCTATTGATTACAGCAAGCAGCCCCTTGCTGTTGAGGTCAAAGACGTCACCATGATCTTTAACATGGCGTCGGAGTCGCTTACAAACCTCAAGGAGTACTTTATTAAGCTCGCAAAGCACGAGCTGTTCTTTGAGGAATTCCGTGCGCTTAAGCACATTTCGTTTGATGTGCATCGCGGCGAGGTCGTTGGCCTTGTTGGTACTAACGGTTCCGGCAAGTCTACGATGCTCAAGATTATCGCTGGCGTTTTGGAGCCCAGCGAAGGCGAGGTTAAGGTTCACGGCAATATTGCACCGCTGATTGAGCTTGGTGCCGGCTTTGACCCGGAACTTACCGCGCGTGAGAATATCTATCTGAACGGTGCGCTGCTTGGCTATACCAAGGAGTTTATCGACGCTAGTTTTGACGAGATCATCGAGTTCGCTGAGCTTAAAGACTTCGTTGACATGCCCTTGAAGAACTTCTCTTCGGGTATGGTCGCACGCATTGCCTTTGCTATCGCTACGATTACCGAGCCCGATATCCTCATCGTCGATGAGACGCTTTCTGTTGGCGATGTCTTTTTCCAGCAGAAGTGCGAGCGTCGTATTCAGCACTTTATTGAGAGCGGTGACGTCACGGTCTTATTCGTTTCTCACTCCATGGAGCAGGTTGAGCGTATTTGTCAGCGTGCTGTATGGATTGAGAAAGGCGATCTACGCATGGATGGTCCCGTGGATGAGGTCTGCAAGGCGTACCACGACCAGTTCAAGTAGGTTATAATTTATTAGCCGTGTGAACTTGTACCCGCTTGGTCGCGCGGCTTTATGCTCCATTAGCTCAGTTGGATAGAGCAGGGGACTTCTAATCCCAAGGTCGACGGTTCGAATCCGCCATGGAGCACCATGTGACTTTTTGAGGACCCGGTTTAATGCCGGGTCTTTGTTTTTTGTCACGTGCGCGCGTGCAGTGCTCCCTCAACAATAAGTCCGATGCAGCGATGCTGCACCGGACTTTCTACATCCCAGAATGGCTATCAGCCTTTGGCTGTTGGGGTCTTACGCCTCCGTCGGCTCCACGCCCAGCTCGTTGCGGACGAGCTCGAAGGCGGCGGCGATGGCCTTGTCCATGTCGTAGTACTTGTAGCCGCCCAGGCGACCGGCGAAGATCACGTCACCCTCCTGTGCCGCCAGCTCCTCGTACTGCTTGTAGAGGGCCTCGTTCTTGGCGTCGTTGATGGGGTAGTAGGGCTCGTCGCCGGGCTTCCAGTCGGCCGGGTACTCGCGCGTGATGACGGTCTTGTCCTGCGTGCCGAACTCAAAGTGCTTGTGCTCGATGATGCGCGTGTAGGGGATCTCGCGCTCGGTATAGTTGACCACGGCCACGCCCTGGTGGTCCTGCTCGTCGAGCGTCTCGGTCTCAAAGCGCAGGCTGCGGTACTCGAGCGTGCCCAGCTTAAAGTCGTAGAACGCGTCGATGGGGCCGCAGTAGATCGTCTTGGCGGCGATATCGGGCTCGGAGGCGATCAGCTCCTTGTACTCCACGCCGCAGCGGACCTCGATCCCCTCGAGCATGTTGGCGACCATCTTGGTGTAGCCGCCCATGGGGATGCCCTGGTAGCGATCGTTGAAGTAGTTGTTGTCGTAGGTAAAGCGGCAGGGGAGGCGCTTGATGATGCTCGCGGGCAGGTCGCGGCAGTCGCGGCCCCACTGCTTCTCGGTGTAGCCCTTCACGAGCGTCTCGAAGATGTCGCGGCCGACGAGCGACAGCGCCTGCTCCTCAAGATTCTGCGGCTCGCCGATGTTCTCGGCGGCCACCTGCTCGGCGATCTTGGCCTTGGCGTCTGCCGGCGTGACGACGCCCGGCCACATCTTGGCGAAGGTGTTCATGTTAAAGGGCATGTTGTACATGTTGCCGTGGAAGTTGGCGACCGGCGAGTTGACGTAGTTGTTGAACTCGGCGAAGCGGTTGACGTAGTCCCAGACGTCCTTCATGGAGGTGTGGAAGATATGCGCGCCGTAGCGGTGGACCTGGATGCCCTCGACGTCCTCGGTGTAGATGTTGCCGGCGATGTGGTCGCGGCGGTCGATGACCAGGACCGACTTGCCGGCGCGCTTGGCGGCATTGGCAAAGACGGCACCAGAAAGGCCGGCACCGACGACGAGGTAATCGTACTGGGACATGGATATGCTCCTTTGTATGGCAATTGGACAGTTACAAATGATTCAGGGCAAACGCCACTGGCTCATTTGTCTCAAAGATTAGTCTAGCAGACGCTCCCTCAGCAGCTCCAGCGCGTGGGCATACCCCTGCAGGCCCTCGCCGGTGATGGTGGCAAAGCAAGCCAGGCGCGCATAGCTTACCTGGCGGAAGTCTTCGCGGGTCTCGACGGCGCTAATGTGGACCTCAACGGCGGGGATGGCGACGGCTTTGAGGGCGTCGAGAATCGCCACGCTCGTGTGCGTGTAGGCCGCCGGGTTGATGACGATGCCGTCGACCTTGCCGTAAGCCTCCTGGATCTTGTCGACGATGCTGCCCTCGTGGTTGGACTGGAAGACCTCGACCTCGTCAAAACCTTGTGCGGCGCTTGCCTCCTGGCAGATCTGGACCAGGCGGTCGTAGTTGTCGCTGCCGTAGATGCCCGGCTCGCGAATGCCGAGCATGTTGAGGTTGGGGCCGTTGATGACGAGTGCTTTCATGGTTGTTTCCTTTGCGGTCTGGTTGGTGGCGGGGCTTGCTGTCTGCGGCGTTTGCCCAGATAAAACCTGCCAAAATAAACCTGTCCCTTTTTGGCAGGTTTTAGAGGGTGTCGAGGAGGGCCTGGGCGGTGTTGGCGGCGCTGTCGCGTGAGTCGATGATGTAGTCGGCCCAGGCGCGGTAGCGCGGCATGCGCTGCTCGGCGAGCTTATCGATGCCGTCGCGCGCAGTGATGGGGCGGCCCTTGTGGGCGAGTTCGTCGAGCTTGCGGTTGAGCATCACGATCTGGCTGTTTTGGTGCAGCAGCGGGTAGTTCTCGTCGCGTGTGACCACGCCGCCGCCGGTGGAGAGCACCAGGCCCCTGCGCTTGGAGATGTCGGCCAGCGCCGCCGTCTCCTGCTCGCGGAAGGCTGCCTCGCCGCGCTCGACGATAAAGTCGGCGCAGGACATGCCCAAACGCTCCTCGAGCGCGCGGTCCAAGTCGATGTGCTCGCGGCCCGTGAGCTGGGCGATCTGCTCGCCCACGCGGGTCTTGCCCGAGCCCGGCATGCCGATGAGCGCGATGTTCTGCTCGCGGCGGGACAGGCGCTCCGTCACACCCAGGATGCGCTCGCGCGGTGTAATCTGGCCGGTGTAGCGCTCGACGGCCTGTGCCGCTTGGGCCACGAGCATCAGCAGGCCGCCGATGCAGGGGATGCCGCGGCGCTCGGCCTCGAGCATGAGTCCCGTGCGGGCGGGATTGTAGACAATGTCGATGACGCCCTCGAGCGCATCGAGCCCTTCGAGCGTGCAAGGCGCGTCGGGGCAGTGAGGGAACATGCCGGCGGGCGTGCAGTTGACGAGCAGCGCCGCGCCGGACTGCTGTGCGATGTTATCGTAGTTGACCTCGCTCGTGCGGCCGACAGGCACAACGACGGCGCCCAGGTCACCGAGCACCATGCTGGCCGTGGTGCCGGCACCGCCGGTGGCACCGAGGACGAGGACCTTCTTTCCGGCAACCTCAACGCCCAGCTCCTCGACCAGGCACTGAAACCCAAAGTAGTCGGTATTGTCGCCGCGCAGGCGGCCGTCGGGTAGGCGCGTGATGGTGTTGACGTTGCCCATGCGCTTGGCCAGCGGACTCAGCTCGTCCAGGTAGTCCATGACGGCGCGCTTGTAGGGGATGGTCACGTTGGTACCTTCCCATTCGTCACCCGTCATAAAGGCCTCGAGATCCTCGGGCTCGCGCTCAAATCGCACGTACTCGAGCCCAGCGAGCTCTTTGTAGATGGTCGGGGTGTAGCTGTGGCCCAGCACGCGGCCCAGCACGCCGTAGGGGCGGGTTGCAGCGGTATCGGTCATCTAGAGCACCTCCGTGTAGCTGCCAAAGTAAGTGAAGCTTTCGCACACGTCGTCGATCGAGTCGAGCAAGTCATCGAGGGCCTTGCTGCCAAAGGGGCAGTCCAGGTCAAAGTAGAACATAAACTCAAAGTCGTGCCCGGGGATGGGACGGCTCTCGAGCTTGATGAGGTTGATGTTGAGCGCGTAGAAGCGCTCGAGCACGCGGTAGAGGGCACCCGGCTCATTGGCCGTGGTGATCATGAGCGAGGTACGGTTGGCACCGGGATAGACGCGCGGCTCGCGGCTGATGACGACAAAGCGCGTGTAGTTATTGTCCGAGTCCTGGATATTGGGCTCCAGCACCTCGAGGCCATACAGCGCGGCGCAGCTGCGCGAGGCGATGGCGGCGACGTCGGTGCGATCGGAGTTGGCGACCATCTCGGCCGACATGGCCGTGTTGGGGTACTTGGTGGCGTGCAGGCCGTGGGCCTCGATAAAGCCGGCGCACTGGGCGATGGCCTGGCCATGGCTGTAGACCTCGCGCACGTCGGCGAGCTTGGTGCCGGGCTTGACGAGCAGGTTGTGATCGATCTTGAGGCGCAGCGAGCGCACGATGTGGAAATCGAACTGGGCGAGCAGGTCGTAGACGACGTTGACCGAGCCGGCGGTTGAGTTTTCGATGGGCAGCACGCCAAACTCGCAAAAGCCGTCGCGTACGGCGCGCATAACGCCCTCAAAGGTCTCAAAGAACGCAATATCGGGCACGTCGAAGAGCTTGCACGCGGCTATCTGGCTGTAGGCGCCTTCCACGCCCTGGCAGGCAACGCTGGCCGTCTGGGGAAAGGGAGTATCGAAGGCTGCTGCCGTGGCATGGGCCTTTTGCGACACGGTGATGCCCTTGAGCTCGTTGATGTAGCGCTGCTGCTCGGCCTTGCTCATGCTCATGAGAAGGCGGAACAGGGTAATGGTCTGGGCCTCGTAGCGCTCGGGTGCTCGGCTGGCAAGGTTGTTGAGTTTGGAGCGCTCGCGGGCGGGGTCAAAGACGGCCTTGCCCATCTCGATCTTTGATTTGGCGACCTCGGTGGCAATATCCATGCGCTCGATAAAGCTATTGAGGAGCGTGGTATCGATGCCGTCGATGGCCTGGCGAATATCGGCAAGGTCCATGGAGACCCCTTTCGTGAATCGTTGCCTGGGGTAGCTAATTTGGGACGGGGCTTTTTTAGCTACCCTTTGACTGGCGGCGAATCGATGGGTGCCGGGGCAAATACTCACTGGCATATGGGGGTAGCTAAAAAAGCCCCGTCCCAAATTAACTACCCTCGGGGTGGGTGGGCTAAAGCTGGGCGGCGTCCTCGAGGAGGGCGTCCCAGATGGCGAGTGCCGCGGCTGCCTCGGCTACGGGGACGGCGCGCGGGACGATGCAGGGGTCGTGGCGGCCGTGGACCGAGAGCTCCGCATTTTCCATGGCGTCCATGTCCACGGTCTGCTGCTCGCGACCGATGGAGGGCGTCGGCTTTACGGCCATCCGCCACATGACGGGTGCGCCGGTGGAGATGCCGCCCAGGATGCCGCCGGCGTTGTTGGACTCGACCGCAATCTCGCCGGTCTCGGCATCAACGCGATACGGATCGTTGTTCTCGCTGCCGCGCATGGCGGCCACGGCAAAGCCCATACCAAACTCCACGCCCTTTACGGCGGGAATGCCAAAGGCGATTTGCGCGATGCGGTTCTCGATGCCGTCGAACATGGGGTCGCCGATGCCCGCGGGAAGGCCGTAGATGCCGCACTCCACGATGCCGCCGATGCTATCAAGCTCGTCGCGTGCGGCGAGAATCTCCTCGCGCATACGGCCGGCAGCCGCCGCGTCGATGCACGGTAGGTCGTTCTCAAGAATCGCCTTGCGGTCGGCCTCGCGATAGACCATGTCGTCCATGGGCAGGTCCGAGATGCCGCCGATCTGCGCGACGTGCGCCATCACCTTGATGCCGCGGGCCTCGAGCGCCTGCAGCGCAATGCCGCCGGCGATGCACAAGGGTGCCGTCAGGCGGCCGGAGAAATGCCCGCCGCCGGCGACGTCGTGCATGTTGTGGTACTTCACGCGCGCCGGAAAGTCTGCGTGCCCGGGGCGGGGCTTGCGGCGCAGCTCGGAATAGTCCTTGGAGCGCGTGTTGGTGTTCTCGATAATCGCGGCTATGGGCGCGCCGGTGGTGTGCCCATCGACCACGCCGGCAATGATGTGCGCGGTGTCGGCCTCGCGGCGCTTGGTCGCGGTCTCGTCGCGACCGGGGGCGCGACGGTCCAAAAAGGCCTGCAGCTGCTCCTGGTCAACGGCGATACCTGCCGGAATGCCGTCGAGCGAGCAGCCGATGGCGGGGGAGTGCGACTGGCCGAAGATGCTTAAGTGCAATACGTTGCCAAAGGTCGAGGACATGCTACTCCTCCTCGAGCGTGACCTTGCCGCCCAGCAGGCGGTAGTGGTCGAAGAAATCGGGATAGGACTTGTTGACAGCCTCAGCGCCGTGGATCACAACTTCGCCAGTAGCACGGCTCGCGGCGATGGCGGCCATCATGGCGATACGATGGTCGTTGTGCGAATCGACCTCGCCGCCGGTAAAGGCATCGACACCCTTGATGATGAGGTCGTCGCCGGCAATGCGCACCTGCGCGCCCAGCGCGGTGAGCTCGCGGGTGGTGGTGGCAAGACGGTCGGATTCTTTGATGCGCAGGCGGGCACAATCGCGGATGAACGTGCGGCCTTGTGCCAGCGAGGCCACGGCCGAGATAACGGGCACCAGGTCGGGGATGTCGTGGGCACTCATCTCAAAGCCGGCGAGCTTGTCGGACTGCACGGTGGCGGCGTTGGTGGAGCGCACGATGCGGGCGCCAAAGCGCGAGAGCGCGGCAAGCACGTTGCGATCACCCTGGGCCGAGCTGAGTGACACACCCTCGACGGTGATGGGGTCGGAGCCGATGGCGCCGGCACACAGCCAAAAGGCGGCGTTGGACCAGTCGCCCTCGACAGCCACGTTGCCAGGCGTGCGGTACGAGCCGCTGCTCACGCGGAAGTTTGTGACCTCGGGCTTGCCGTTTTTGGCGGGGATACGCTCGACGTTGACCTCGACGCCGAAGGCCTTCATGGCCTGGATGGTCAGGTTGATATAGGGACGGCTCTCGATAAGGCCGGTCACCTGCACGCAGGAGGGCTGGGCCAGCAGCGGGGCCGCCAGCAGCAAGCCGGAAATGTACTGCGAGCTCACATTGCCCGGCAGGATAAATGTGCCCGGGCGCATGCGGCCACTTGTCTTGAGCGGAAAGCCGCCCAGGCCCTGCAGGTCGCAGCCGGCGGCGATGATCTCGTCGGAGAGCGGGGAGAGGGGACGTGCGCCCAGACGGCCCTGGCCCACAAACGTGGCCTCTGCTCCCAGCGCGCAGGCGACGGGCAGCATAAAGCGGAGCGTGGAGCCGCTCTCGCCGCAGTCGAGCGTGCCGCCGGCAAGTGCCTTGAGCAGGCCGAACTCAATACTCTTCATGGTGGGATGGACTTGGAAGCCATCCTCGACGGTCTCGATGCGGGCGCCGAGCGCCGTGAGGCAGCGCACCGTGGCCTCGATATCGGCGCAGGTGGTGTTGCAGGTCACATGCGTCTCACCGTTGGCAAGGGCGGCGCAGATGATGAGGCGGTGCGCCATCGACTTGGATGCGATGGCGGGGACGGTGCCCTTGAGTGGGGACGGAGTGATGCGGGCTAGCATGCGGAGGCGTCTCCCTTCTGGCCGAGGCCCTCGGCAATTAAATCATGAAAGGCGGAAAGCGGCGTGCGGTCGATGCTGCAGCGGCCAATGCCGTGCGGAATTACCAAGTCGATGGTGTCACCGGCTCGTTTTTTGTCGTGCAGTGCCTCGGCAAAGATGGCGTCGGCCGAAAGCTCGCAGCGGGTCTTGAGACCGTGGCGTGCGCAGAGCTCCTCGATGCGGCCGGGCAGCTCGGCGTCGCAAATGCCGTGCAGGGCTGCGGCGCGCGTGATGATGCCCATGCCGATCGACACGCAGTTGCCGTGTCCCAGCTCAAAGTGCTCGCAGGCCTCGACAGCGTGTCCGGCGCTGTGTCCAAAGTTGAGCAGCTTGCGCTGGTTGGTCTCGCGCTCATCGGCGACAACCACGGCGCGTTTAATGTCGATATTGCGGGCGATGATGAGCGCCACACGGGCAACGTCGCGGTTGAGGAGCTCCAGCGTGAGCGGGGTCTTCTCCAACTCGGTGAAAAGCTCGGGGTCGGCGATCACGGCGTGTTTGACGACCTCTCCGCAACCGTCGGCGAACTGCTCGGGCGTGAGGGTGGCGAGGCACCCCACGTCGGCAATAACAACACTCGGCTGCCAAAAGGCGCCGGCCAGGTTTTTGCCGGCAGCTAGGTCGATGGCCGTCTTGCCGCCCACCGATGAATCAACCATAGCGAGCAGGCTCGTGGGGATCTGCACAAACTTGCAGCCGCGCATGTAGGTAGCGGCCACAAAGCCGGCCACGTCGCCTACGACACCGCCGCCGAGTGCCACGATCACGTCGGAGCGCGAAAGCTCGTGCTCGGCCACAAACTCCAGGATGGCAATGTAGGTCTCGGCGCGCTTGTGGGCCTCGCCGGCCTCGAAGGTGCAGACACTCACCGTATAGCCCGCAGCCTCCAGGCTCTGCTTAACGGGCATTTGGTAGAGCGGACCCACGTTGGTGTCTGTCACAATGACGGCGCGCGATCCGCCGGCGGTGGCGCGGACGAGCGGGCCCGCCTGCTCCAGCAAAAACGTGCCGACGTGCACCTGGTAGGGGCGCGCGGTGTCGATATCGATGGTAATCGCCATAAGCTTTGGTCCTTTCGACCTGGCGTGATAGGTGGTCTAGTGGGTGGCCTCGTCGTCGAGCGCGCGCTTGATGCGGTCGCCCTCAGCAAGGAGATTCTCAAGATAGCGCTGGTCGCGGTCCTTGAGCGCACGGCTGTAGGCGCCAAGCGACTCGATCAGATGGTCGATCTCGAAGGCAAGTGCGTCGGCGTCGTCAATCATGAGCTCGGACCACATTTGCGGGTTGAGGTGCGCCACGCGGGTAAGGTCGCGGTAGCTACCGGCCGAAAAACCGTGGTGAACCTGGGCGGTCGGGCTCTTTACGTAGGCGTTTGAGACGACGTGCGCGAGCTGGCTCGTAAAGGCGATCACGCGGTCGTGTTCGGCGGCGGTGGTCACGCTGAACTTGCCAAACCCTAAGGGGCGCACCATTTCGCGCACCTGGCCTAAAAGCTCAAGCTTGAGCGCATCGTCCACTGCAGGCGGCACGAGCACGAGTGGCGCGCCCTGGAACAGGTCGGCACGGGAGTGAGCGTAGCCCGAGTACTGGGTGCCCGCCATGGGGTGCGCGCCCACAAAGTAAAACCCGTACTCGCGGGCGAGTTCGAAGGCACGCTCGCACACGATGCCCTTCACGCCCACGGTGTCAATCACCACGGGCCCCATGATGGCCTCGGTATCGGTGGCGTCGGCGAGCGCTTGGGCGTGCGTCTCGAGCCACTCGATGCAGGCCTCGGGGTAACAGGCCAGCACGATGATGTCGCACTCGCCGAGCGTCTCGTCGTTGAGCTCGCCGGCGACGGTGCCCATGCTGGCGGCCGTCATGACGTCATCGTCGGGGTCCCAGGCCAGCACGCGGACGCCCGCCTGCGCATAGCCGCGGGCAAAGCTGCCGCCGATCAGCCCCAGGCCCACAATGCCGGCGCATTTGGGGCCGCCCTGGTTAACGCGCGCGTTTCTCACCGTACCCATGGGCTACTCCATGGTCTCTTGGCAGACGACCTCGCGGATGGCGCGGATACGGCGCATGGTGTCGTCGAACTGGTCGGGGGTGAGGGCCTGGGCGCCGTCGGACCACGCGCGGCTGGGCTCGTCGTGGACCTCGATCTCCAGACCGTTGGCGCCGCAGGCGGTCGCGGCGAGCGCCATGGGTTCAACGTAGCGGGTGTAGCCGGTGGCATGGCTGGGGTCGGCCACGACGGGCAGGTGCGACAGGTGGTGTAGCACCGGCACGGCGTTGAGGTCGAAGGTGTTACGGGTACGGGTCTCGAAGGTGCGAATGCCGCGCTCGCACAGGATAACGTTGTCGTTGCCCTCGCTCATGATGTACTCGGCAGCCATGAGCAGCTCGTCGATCGTGCCGGACATGCCGCGCTTGAGCAGAATCGGGGTCTGGGTCTTGCCGACCTCCTTGAGCAGGGGGAAGTTCTGGGCGTTGCGGGCGCCGATCTGCATGACGTCAATCTTCTTATCCAAGAAGACCTGCACGTCGCGCGGGTCCATGATCTCGGTGACGATCGGCATGTCGAGCTCGGCCGATGCCTCGCATAGCAGGTCCAGGCCGGCGGGGCCCATGCCCTGGTAGGCGTAAGGGGAGGTGCGGGGCTTGTAGGCACCGCCACGCAGCATGGTGGCGCCGGCGGCCTTTACGCGACGGGCGATGCGAATGAGGTTTTCGCCCTCGACGGAACAGGGTCCGGCGATGACCTGGAACTGGTCGCCGCCGATCTTGATGCCGTGGCCGCAGTCGATGACGGAGTCCTCGGGGTGAAACTTGCGGTTGGCACGCTTGAACGGCTCGGAGACGCGCTGCACACGCTCGACGACGTCCATGGACTCGAGCAGGAACGGGTCGATCTTGGTCGTATCGCCCACCAGGCCGATGATGGTCTCGTTCTCGCCGCGCGATACGTCGGTTTTGAGACCCTTCTTCTCAATCCAGCTGACGATGTGGCCGATGGCCTCATCGCTGGCGCTCTGCTTTAAAATTGCAATCATGGTGTGCCTCTCACCTCGATGGATAACCGTTGCAAAAACGGCCCGCAGTGCGAGCCGTATCATATGGTGCATGAGAGTTTATACTAATTATTTTACTTTTGCGTCCTAAAGTGAGCCGTTGCGCTTCGTCTCCCACGTAATTGCAGAGCTTTTTCTATTATGTTGTTAGCTCGTGGCGCACTTGGGTATAATACCAGCCGTTGGCCCTATTAGCTCAGGGGATTAGAGCGTCTGCCTCCGGAGCAGAAGGCCGTTGGTTCGAATCCAACATGGGGCACCATCGAACGTAAGACCGTCCGAACCTCGCATGGTCCGGGCGGTTTTTCTTATACCGACGCGACGTGATAGGACGTGGTATGGCAACGACGGATATCGAGCGCGGGCTTTCGACCGCCGAGGTCGAGGAGCGCATTGCCGCCGGCAAGATCAACCGCAACATGGAGCTCAAGACCAAATCGGTTCGTGAGCTTATCATCGAAAATCTCTGCACGCTGTTCAATCTGATCAACGTGGTTTTAGCGATTTTGGTCATTATGACCGGATCGTTTAAGAACCTGACGTTCCTGTTCGTGGTGTTCCTCAATACCGCCATTGGCGTTATCCAGTCCATGCGATCAAAGAAGATGGTCGACAAGCTCACACTCCTCACTTCAAAGAAGGCCATCGCGGTGCGCGATGGTGCCGAGGTGGAGCTCGACTTGGACCAGATCGTGCTCGACGACATCATTCGTCTGGGGCGCGGGGATCAGATACCTGCCGACGCCGTGGTGGTATCGGGCGAGGCGCTCGTTAACGAAAGTCTGCTGACGGGCGAGAGCGACCTCATCAAAAAGCAGCCTGGCTCCGAGCTCATGAGCGGCAGCTTTATCGACTCGGGCCTGTTGCGTGCCCGCGTGGTCCATGTTGGTGCGGATAACTATGTGGCCAAGATCAACAACGAGGCCAAGTACGTCAAAAAGGTCAATTCCGAGATCATGAACGCGCTCAACGCCATCGTGCGCTTTGCGAGCATCATCATGATTCCGCTCGGTCTGGCTCTGTTCGCCTCGAGTGTAAGTGGGTTGTGGGACGCCGCGGGCGCGCCGGGCGATAGCGCGCTTTCGTGGTGCTTTTCCGAGCTGCTGGCCGGTCGCGTGCCTTCGTCGGCGCTGCTGTCCACGGTGGGCGCTCTTTTGGGCATGATTCCGCAGGGCCTGGTGCTGCTGACCTCATCGGTGCTTGCCATCGCGACGGTGCGCCTGGCGCGCCGCAAGGTACTCGCGCAACAGCTCTATTGCATCGAGACGCTCGCGCGCGTCGACGTGCTGTGCCTGGACAAGACGGGCACTATCACGTCGGGTCGCATGGAGGTCGAGGGCACCTATCCGTTGCCCGTTGAGGGTGTGGGCTTGGCCCCGGACGAGGCACCTGTCCCCGTCGATACTACCGTGCTCGATTTTGCGCTTGCCAATGTCGCGCGCGCGACCTCGGCTGATGCCAATGAGACCTGCCAGGCGCTGCTCAACTACTACGCCGACCGCCCGGTCGAGGTGTCCGAGCCGCTGTCGGTCATTCCGTTTTCGTCCTCCAAAAAGTGGAGCGGCGCCTCGTTTGCGAAGGGCTCCTATGTGATGGGCGCGGCGCAATTTGTGCTTTCGGAGCGTATCTTTGCGCAGGTCGAAAATCGTGTGGCCGAGCTTGCCGACACCTGCCGCGTGCTCGTGGTGGCCCGTGTGGACGGCTTTACGCCCGATGGCGATATGGTGGGCGAGGCCGAGCCCGTGGGCTTTGTGACCATTCGCGATGAGATTCGCACTTCGGCCGCCGAGACCATCGGCTACTTTAACGAGCAGGGCGTGACCCTTAACGTGATCAGCGGCGACGACCCTCGTACCGTGTCGTCGATCGCGCGCGTGGTGGGCGTGCCGGGGGCGGACGCTTATGTGGACGCCACGACGCTCGATACGCCGTCCAAGATTGATGCGGCGGTGGACCGCTATCACGTCTTTGGCCGCGTGACCCCGCAGCAGAAGCGCGAGCTCGTGCAGGCGCTCAAGCGTCGCGGCCATACCGTTGCCATGACGGGCGACGGCGTCAACGATGTGCTGGCACTCAAAGAGGCGGACTGCTCCGTGGCCATGGCCGCCGGTTCCGACGCCGCACGCAACGTGGCCGAGATCGTGCTGGTCGATAACGACTTTGCTTCGATGCCTGCCGTGGTGGCCGAGGGCCGTCGCTCCATCAACAACCTGCAGCGTTCGGCCTCGCTGTTCCTGACCAAGACGCTGTTTTCGATGGGCCTGGCGGCGCTGTGCATCGCGCTGCCGCCGTATCCCTTTGAGCCTATCCAGATGACGCTCATTAACTTCTTCTGCATCGGCGCGCCGGGCTTTGTGCTGGGCCTTGAGCCCAACAATGCCCGCGTGAAGGGGTCGTTCTTGACCAACGTGCTCAAGCGCGCGTTGCCGGCATCGGTTGCAGTCATTTTGGCCGCGGCGCTCGATATCTTTGTGGCGCGCGTGTTTGGCTTTAGCCAGCTCACGCTGTCGACGATGTGCCTTCTCACGTCGTGCGCAGCAAGCGTGAGCCTGATCTGGCGTATCTCGCAGCCGCTCACACCCTTGCGCGTGATGCTCTTTGTATTTGTCGTCGTCGGCATCTTGGTGGGCGTTATTGGATTCCCCGAGCTGCTGTCTATCGCCAACTTGTCGATGGGCGAGGCAATTATCCTTCTGGTGATTGTGGTCTTTACTTGCAGCGTGTTCTTTAAACTCGCCACGATGATGGATTCACTTAAGCCGCGTCGCCGCCATGCCGCCACTGGCTTTGGCCGCGGCGTGCGCGTTCGCTTGGGCCGCGGTGGCGGCAAGGTGAGTTCGACGGGCTCGACGGCCGAGCGTTTTGCCAAGCGCGTCGCCGCCGACATGGCGCAGCGCCGCGAAGGTCGCACCGCTCGCGAGGCCGAAGCCCGCGCGCTCGAGGGCGTGGAAAAGACCCAGCCCAAGAAAAAGAAGGGCGCGGGCGTCAAGCGCTCGCGTGTGACCAAGTCCGCCCAGGGCATTAAGGTCTCGATGCCGAGCAAAAAGAAAAAGTAACCGCACCTCACAGGGTAGCTAATTTGGGACGGGGCTTTTTTAGCTGCCCGGCTGATGACGCGATCTATTTGGCCGATTGGCGGCCAGGGCAGCTAAAAAAGCCCCGTCCCAAATTAGCTACCCTGCGATGTTGAATTGGTGCCCTGTACCTTTAGGGGCGTAGCGATGTTATGCTCTAACCTCGATGGTTCGAATGATTCCGAAAAGAGGATGCCGTGATTTGCCCGCATTGTCTCAAGACCATAGAGGACGGCTCCTCGTTCTGCCCCTATTGCAATGCCTATGTTGGCCCGGGCGATGGCCCCGAGCACACCGAGTTTGTGTTCTGCGAAGGCTGCGGTGCCCGTCTGTCGCCTCATGACCGTACCTGTTCCAAGTGCGGGCGCCCTGCCCCGGGCATTCTATCCGAGGATGCGGCCGCATCCGACCTGGCTGCTGGGCGCACGGCTGGTTTTCCCCGCCTGACGCAGGAGCAGATCGATACCGAGGTGCCCCATGCGCCGGCCTCTGCCGCCGCGGTACTTTCCGATGCCGCCGATCCCAATGAGACCTGCGTGCTGCCGGCTTTCGACAAGGATTTTGGCATTCCCAAGGTCGATATCCCGCTGCCGGTGTCCCTTCGTGACGACGCTCAGTCCAAAAATCAAAAACCCAAGCGCAAGGTGCATCCGGACGAGGATGCCTACCACAAGCACAAGCGCCGTATTCCCAAGCCGCTCATCGTCATCGTGTTGCTCGCTGCCGTGTGCGGCAGTGCCTATTGGTTTGTGACGTCGGACCCCATGGGCGTTATGCCGGGCTTTTACGACCAGTTTGGCCAGGCCGCCAAGACGACGTTCCCCTCGCGCCAGAAGGGCGAGGCTACCGAGGAAGAGGCCAAGTCCGACGATACCGCCGAGGTGGTCCAGGAGGAGACCGTCCTTTCCGACGACCAGCTCTATACCAAGCTCGACGGTCTGTATCAGACCATCGTGTCGTATGGCGACGATGATCAGATCGGCGAGGTTGTCGACTCGTTTAACAGCGGGTACCTACGCACGCCGCTCTCCACGCGTCAGGAGCTGTCGCAGAGCGCTTATGCCCTGCGCGACCAGATCAAAAATACCCAAGGCGAGCTCAACAACCTTAAGGTGCAAGATGATACCGTCTACGCGGAGGATATCGAGCACCTCAAGCAGCTTGCCGAGTGGATGTACGAGCGCGTCGACATGATCTGCCAGAGCTGGGATATCTCGCTGTCCATTCCCGATGGCGAGTCGCTGAGCGCACGCCAGAGTGAAATCTTGGCGCCCATCGCACAGGGCGGCAACAGCGCCCTTAACCAGTACGATGCCAATGTGAGCGCCTGGAAGCCGCAGCCGCGTTCGTAATTTGCTGCCCTCCGACGGCATAACCTGCGTGCGCAATTGATGGAAGCCTGTGCTTATTGCTACAATTCGTACAAATATGCTTTAAACGCACGAGGAAGGAACCACATGTTTGGTTTTAAGAAAGAGCTTTATACGCCCGAGTACCAGCTCGCTGGTGATGAGTGTGCGATCATCGAGACGTCGAAGGGTACGATCAAGGTCAAATTTGACGGCGAGGGCGCTCCCATCCATGTGGCGAACTTCTGCGAGCTTTCCACCATGGGCTTTTATGACGGCCTTAAGTTTCACCGCTATGTGCCCGGCTTTGTGATCCAGGGCGGCGACCCCAATACCCGCGATATGTCCGGCGCTGACGTCGCCGCCGGCCTTGAGGGCCCCGACGGTATGCCCGGCACCGGTGGCCCCGGCTACTGCATCAAGGGAGAGTTTGCCACCAACCCGCGCAACAGCCATGTGGACGGTGCGCTTGCCATGGCACGTTCCATGGATCCCGATTCCGCGGGCTCCCAGTTCTACTTCTGCCTGGGCGCCCAGCACAATCTGGATTCCGGTTACACCGTCTTTGGCACCACGGTCGAGGGCCTCGACGTGATTTCGCAGCTGCGTGCCGGCGACGAGATCGTCCATGTCGAGATCGTTCACGAGTAAAAGGGGACTTCCTTGAATAGCCAGCTGATTCAACAGGGTCGAGCCGCTTATCGTGCGGGCGACTTTTCTGCAGCCGCTCAGATGCTCGGTGCGGCAAAGACCCCCAGCGAGATCATGGGCGAGGCCGACCATCTGCGTGGCAACGCTCTGATGCACCTGGGTATGTATGCCGAGGCTGCCGAGGCGTACGCGGCTGCCCTCAACGACGGCACCTATGGAAAGCGCGGCGCGCTGCTCACCAACCGCGGCAAGGCGCTCGCTGCCGTGGGTGACTATGTGACCGCAGCCCAGGCGTTCTCCGCCGCAACGCAGGATGCTTCCTATGCCACGCCGTTTAAGGCCTATCTGGGTCTTGGCAACGCGCTGTTCCAGTCGGGCGATTTCGCCAATGCAGGCACTGCCTTCCGCCAGGCCGCCATCGATGGCGCCAATCCAGCCCCCGCGGCCGCCCTTGGCGAACTCGGCCGCTGCTTCATCAAGCTTGGCCGACCGGCGGACGCCGTGGAGACCTATCGCACGGCCATCGACTTTGCCGGTCCGCGCGATGACACGCGTGCGCTTAACGCGGGTATGGGCGAGGCGCTTTCTGCCGCGGGTCGTCCTTCCGAGGCGCTCGATGCCTTTAATGCCGCCACCGCCGACGGCATCTATCAGCTCACACCCGAGCAGGCCGATGAGCTTGCCCGCGTGCACGATTCACTTGCCGCGCTTTCGGCCCAGACCGCCATGGCCACGGCCCCGGCGCCCGCCATGGATACGACTGCTGTCGATTCGCTCGATCCCACGGGTGCCACTGGCCAGTTTATGCCCGATCCGTCCGACACGGGCTTCTTTACGCTGTCCGAGTCCGAGATGGTCCAGCAGGATCGTCAGGACCGCAAGCAGGCCAAGGTCCGTCGTCGCCATCGCCATACGGGCCTCAAGGTCTTCCTGGTTTTGCTTCTGCTGATTGTTCTTGCCGCGGGCGGTTTGGGCTTTGCCTACACGCGCGGCATGGGTATCCCCTCGCAGGAGTCCGTCATCACCGATCTGTTCCAGGCTGCCGGCGACGGTGATACCGCCAAGGCCGAGTCCTGCCTGGCCTCCAGCCTGTCCGAGGACGCCAAGGCGATGATTATCTCCTCGATCCCGCAGGGCGCCACCGTCTCCATCGAGGGCATGGATCAGTCCATGACCGAGACCACCGCGAAGGTGAAGGCTTCCCTGTCCAAGGGCGGCGAGCAGGAATATACCGTCAAATTCGTGCGCTCCGATAACCATATCGGCTGGGCGGTATCTTCGCTCGACATCGATTTCTCGGCCGCTGACAACCAGTAGTGACCTTATGAGATTTGGCGCTGCCCGGTGCTTCACCGCAAGTGAGGTGCCGGGCTTGCGCTAGTATGATGGGCTAGTAGTTTTCCAGCAATCATCCAACACATCAGGAGTTGCGTTGTTTTCTTTGATGGACATGTTCTTCGGTAGCTATGCGGGCGATCTAGCCATCGACCTCGGCACCGCCAATACGCTTGTCTCTGTTCGCGGCAAGGGCATCGTCATTCGCGAGCCTTCCGTCGTCGCCATCGACAAAAACGATGAGCGCATTCTTGCAGTCGGTATCGAGGCCAAGCGTATGCTTGGCCGTACGCCCGGCAACATTGTGGCCGTGCGTCCTCTTAAGGATGGCGTCATCGCCGACTTCGATGTCACCGAGGCCATGCTTCGCTACTTTATCGATAAGGCTTCCGAGAAGCGCTATCCGTGGACCCCTCGTCCACGCGTCGTCGTATGCGTTCCCTCTGGTGTCACGTCGGTCGAGAAGCGCGCCGTGTTCGAGGCTACGATTCAGGCAGGTGCCCGCCAGGCCTATCTGATCGAGGAGCCCATGGCCGCGGCTATCGGTGCTGACTTGCCTGTCGAGGAGCCGACCGGCTCCATGGTCATTGACATCGGCGGCGGCACCACCGAGGTCGCCGTTATCGCCATGGGCGGTATCGTCGTGTCGCAGTCCATCCGCATTGCCGGCGACGAGTTCGATCAGGCTATCCTCACGCATGTTCGCGATGCCTACAATTTGGCCATCGGCGAGCGTACGGCCGAGGACATTAAGATTAAGGTCGGCTCTGCCGTGCCGCTCAAGGACGAGCTCGACGTCGAGGTCAATGGCCGCGACGTGATCACGGGCCTGCCCAAAACCGTGCGCATCGAGAGCGAGGAGATTCGTCGTGCGCTCAATAAGCCGCTCGACGAGATGGCCAAGGCCGTCAAGGACGCACTCGACGCCACGCCGCCCGATCTTGCCTCGGACCTTATGTACTACGGCATTCTGCTGACCGGCGGCGGAGCGCTGCTGCGCGGCCTCGACGTGCGCCTGCGCGACGAGACGGGCGTTTCGGTCAACGTGAGCCCCACGGCGCTCGACAACGTCGTTAACGGTTGCGCCCGCGTGCTCGAGGCCAACGCGTTTGATGGCGGTTTCGTCCAGACCAATGCTTAATTTCCAAAAGGTGGATTCCATTTGGCACGATCTTCGGGTTTCTCTTCAAATCTGAATACCAAACGACAATCAACGGGTATGCGCCCGTTGATTGTTTTCAGCCTGATTTCTGTGTTGCTGCTCACGTTTTACATTCGAGAGGGCGAGGCCGGGCCGATACATGCCGTGCGTTCGGGCGTCACGACAATCACCTCTCCGGTGCGTTTTGTTGGCTCGGCGGTGGCGGCGCCATTCAATGCCATCGGCAACGTGTTCTCCAACCTCACCGCTTCGCAGGAGTCGCTCGACGACCTTAAGAAGCAAAACGAGGTCCTCACTTCCAAGGTCGCGGAGCTTTCCGAGGCCCAAAAGACCGCTGAGCGCCTTGAGGGTCTGGTGGGCCTGCAGTCGACCTATAACCTCAAGTCCACTGCGGCTCGTATTGTCGGAGCCTCGGGTGACGCCTGGACGTCGACCGTCACCATCGATAAGGGTTCTGCCGACGGGCTTACCATCAACATGCCCGTGACGAGCTCGGCCGGCGTCATCGGCCAGATTATCGAGGTTTCGGCCAAGACATCGACCGTGCGCCTGATTGGCGACGAGAACTCTGGTGTGTCCGCCATGGTGCAGGACACGCGCGCACAAGGCATGCTACAGGGCCAGCCCGATGGCACGCTGCGTCTTGAGTACGTGAGCGTCGACTCCGATGTTAAGGTGGGCGATATCATCGTGACCTCGGGCATCGGTGGCGTGTTCCCCAAGGGACTGCCGCTCGGCACCGTGTCTTCGGTCGAGAAGTCGGCTAACGACGTGTACTACACCATTGTGGTACGTGCGCAGACCACGGCCGAGAACAATGAGGAAGTGCTCGTCATTACCTCGCTCACCGACGAGCAGTCGGCTTCGGACGAGGACGTGAGCTCGGCCAATAGTGCCCCGCAGGGCACGTCGCGCGATGCCGCGACTCAGTCTAAGGACGAGAAATCGGATGATGATTCCGACACGGCCGAAGCGTCCGATTCTGGATCGAGCGAATAGGGAGGCATGTCCATGGATCTACACGAACAGGGGACTGGCTCCCGCGCCTTTGCAATTGCCGCTATCGTCTGCGTGCTGCTGCAGGCGGGACTGGCACCGCAAATCTCCATCGCGGGCGGTCGCGTCAACTTTATGATCATCTTGGTGTGTCTGAGCGTGTTTTCGGGCGACCCTGCGCGTGCCGTCGTGTGCGGCTTTTGCAGCGGTCTGTTTTACGACCTTTCCGCCGCCGTGCCGGTGGGCGTTATGTCGCTGCTGCTGACCGTGGGCAGTTTTGCTTTGGTGCACAGCGCGGCTGGTCAGACGGGCGGCTCGCCGAGCGCGCGCGGCATTACCGTGGGCGCCTTTGCGCTTGCCATCAACGTGGTCTACAGCATCATCTTGCTGTTTATGGGTCTGGAGACGAGCTTTGTGGTGGCCATCTTTGGGCACGCTCTGCCGTCCTCGATCCTGACGGGCTTGATTGCCATTCCGTTTTTGATGTCCGGCGCCGCTCCGCAGTCTGGCTATGGGTTCTCCGCGCGCGGTGGGCGTCAGACGGGCATGCGCTTTAAGCCCAAGACCCGTAAGCTCAAATAGGGGAGGCCTCAAGATGTCTTCCCAGTTGACGGTTGTTGTCGCCGGTATCGCGCTGGTCGTGGCCATTGTGGTCGCGCTGGTCATCATGCGCCGCGGCGACTCCCGCTTTACCTACGACACACAGCACGGAACGGCCCCGCGCGCCACCGAGGGCGAGGGCAATACGGCCGCCACGGCCTTCAAGGGCCGCTTCTCCATCCTCACCACGGGTGTGGGTGCCATGTTTGCCGCGCTTGCCGTTAAGCTGTGGGGCATGCAGATGGTCTCGTCGGACTACTACGACAAGCAGGCCAAGAGCAATCAGACCCGTACCGTTACCACGCCGGCCGTGCGTGGCCGCATCTTGGACCGCAACGGCGTCGCACTGGTGCAAAACCGCCCCTCGCTCGCCGTCGTCGCCTATCGCGATCTTGCCGACGACAAGGTGCTGGTGCGTCATCTTGCCAACGTGCTCGGTATGCCGTATGTCGCGGTGCTGCGTAACATCCAGGACAATTCCGAGGGCGCGCAGAGCCTGCATACGATCGCGACTGACGTGCGCCGCTCTACCGTCGCCTACATTCAGGAGCACGCCGGTGAGTTTCCCGGCGTGAAGATCGCCGAGCGCACCGAGCGCCAGTACCCGTATGGCGAGACCGCCTGCCATATTTTGGGCTATACCGGCACCATTACCTCCGAGCAGCTCGAGGCGCAGAACAAGAAGTCGTCGGACGGCAACGAAAGCGCGGCTGGCCAGATCTCGTATCAATCGGGCGATATTGTGGGTCAGGCGGGCGTAGAGATTTACTACGAAAATCTGCTGCAGGGCATTCGCGGTGAGCAGACCGTGAAAGTTGACGCCTCGGGTAACGTTACCGGTCAAGCCGGCGCCGTTCCCGCCAAGGCCGGTTCTGACATTAAGCTTACGCTCGATCTTAAGATTCAACAGGCCTGCGAGACGGCTCTGGCGAATGCCATTGAGCTTGCCAAGACTACGGGCCATAGCAATGCCGGCAACGGAGCCGTGGTGTGCCTCGACCCCAACAATGGCGAGATCTTGGGCATGGCAAGCGAACCCAAGTTTGATCCTTCTGTCTTTATCGGCGGTGTTTCCAATGACGTGTGGACCGAGCTTAACGATGACGAGGGCTCGCATCCGCTGCTCAACCGCGCCATTAGCGGCCAGTACATGTCCGCCTCGACCATCAAACCCCTCTCGGCGTTGGCTGGCCTCGAATTTGGCACGTACACTTCGAGTCAAACGACCAACTGCACGGGATATTGGACCGGCTTGGGCAAATCCTGGGGAAAGTACTGCTGGCTGCACTCCGGCCACGGCACGATGACGCTGCAGTCCGGTATCGCCAACTCCTGCGACCCCGTGTTCTACGATATGGGCAAGGCCTTTTTCTACAACGACCAGCATCCCGAAGGCCTGCAAGAGGTCTTTCGCCGTTGGGGCCTGGGCAAGACCTGCGGCATCGACCTGCCGAGTGAGGGTGCGGGCCGCATTCCCGATGCCGAGTGGAAAGAGTCGTACTTTACCGACGCCTCGGCCGAGGACCGCAAGTGGAATGCCGGCGATATGACCAACATCGCCATCGGCCAGGGCGACATTCTGGTGACACCGCTGCAGATGGCCTGCGCCTACATGGGTATTGCCAACGGCGGCAAACAGTATGTGCCTCATGTGTTCTTGTCTGCTGTCTCGCGTGATGGCGACGGCGATGCCTACAAGTACAACGGCAAGGGCAAAAAGAAGCGCCTTGAGGCCCAAATTAACAACGATGCCGATCTTGCGCTGGTCCGCAACGGCATGCACGATGTGATTTACTCGGCGTCGACTTCGACCGCCGCGCACTTTAACTCCCTGACCCCTACGGTCTACGGCAAGTCCGGCACGGGCGAGAAGAGCGGCGAGGACGATTACGCGTGGTTTTGCGCCTACGCGCCGGCCGATGACCCCAAGTACGTGATCGCCACTGTCTTGGAACAGGGCGGTGGCGGCTCCGATACCGCGCTGCACGTTGTGCGCGATGTCCTCGGTGCGATTTATGACGAGCCCGACACGTCGACGGCCACGGGCGATTCCTCGGTTCGATAGGAGGTTGCGATGGACTTTTCGCCGGCGGACCTGTTCCGCTCAACCAAAACCGGCTCTCGCAGCAGCCTGGACCGCGTTAACAAGCAGATTTCCGCATCGCGCGGAACGTTTCGCCAAAAGGTGCACGTCGGCGTGCTGTTGGCGACCGTGGCGCTCGTCACCTATGGCGCCATTATTATCTGGTCCGCCTCGCAGTTTAAAGCCGATGCCTCGTTCTCGCGTCACCTGCTGGGTATCGGTATTGGCGCGGTGCTGGCGGTGCTCGTCTGGCGCACCGACCTGCGCGGCATTTCCAACTTTTCGACGGCCCTGCTCGTCATCGATCTCATCGTGATCTTCTCGCCTAAGATTCCGGGCCTGTCCTACACGGGCGGCTTGGGAATGACGGGTTGGATCAAGATTCCCGGTATCGGTTTAACATTCCAGCCCGTTGAGCTTGCCAAGCTCATCACCATCTTCTTTATGGCCACGCTTGGCTCGCAGTACAACGGGCGCATCGATACCGCTCGCGACTACATTAAGCTCTGCGGCATGCTGTCCGTTCCGTTTTTGGCCGTCGTCGCCATGGGCGATTTGGGCTCGGGTCTGGTCGTGCTGGTGTCGGGCGCCATCGTCATCTGCATGAGCGGTGCGCGCCGCGAATGGGTGCTGTCGACTTTGGCTCTGCTCGTGGGTTTGGTGGCGCTCGTCCTGGCGCTCGATTCGGTCTTCGATTCGCTGCTCGGTCACGATGTGCTCATTAAGCAGTACCAGATGAATCGTCTGACGGTCTTCATCGACCCCGACAACGCCGATTCGGACGATGCGTATAACCTGCAGCAGTCGTTGATCGCGGTCGGCTCGGGCGGTTTCTTTGGTAAGGGGCTGGGGCATGCGACGCAGTCGGCCGGCGGCTTCCTGCCCGAGTTCCACACCGACTTCGTCTTCGCCTTTTTGTCAGAGACGTTCGGCTTCTGCGGTTCCTTTTTGTTGCTGTGCCTGTACGTGCTGCTCATCTTCTCGACGATCCGCGTCGCCTTTAAGTGCGAGTCTCTGTTTCTACGCTTGTCATGCGTGGGTATTGTCGGCATGTGGGCATTCCAGACGTTCGAGAACATCGGCATGTGCATTGGCATGATGCCGATTACCGGTATTCCGCTGCCGTTCATTAGCTTTGGTTCGTCGTCGATGATGATCCAGTTGTTGACGGTGGGTATCGTACAATCCATATGGCGGCATCGTTCGGGCGCCGCGTAACCGCTGGAGGGGTTTGCCATGAAGATTCCCGTGGAAAAGCTGACTCGCGCTTTTAAAATGGGCGCGACCACCAAGAGGGATTCCGATACGCCGGTGCGCGTTTCGGTCTACCTGGATTCGACCGCCTCGCGTTTTTTGGTCGAGACGGTGCGCGATGCCTTTGTGCCGCAGACGACGTCGGGTATTGTCCGCGTTGAGCGCCTGGGTGAGGAGCGAATCGTCCCCAAGACCGATACCGACGTGGTGCTGGTGCTTTCGTGCGGATCTGAGCGCCTTGAGAGTGCTGTACAGGAGCTTGTGATCGCCGGCGCGCCCGTGTGCGTGCTTGCCGAGTCCGCTGTCGAGGTGCCTTTTATCCAGGAGTCCACGCCCATGCTCGGCGTGGTAGCGGCCACCGATAAGACGTATCTGCTCGAGACACTCGCCCGCTGGATCCTGGACCGTACGGAAAAGGAGACGGCCTTTGCGGCGAACTTTGCCTTTATGCGCATCGCCGCCGCCAACCGCATCATCACCTCGTGCGCGCTTACCAATATGGCGACGGGCGCGCTGGTGTTTTTGCCGGGGGCCGATTATCCCGTTATGGCGCTGGCACAGGTGGGCATGCTCTTTGAGCTTGCGGCCATCTTTGGACGCGGCATTAAGCCCGAGCGCGGCTACGAGGTCGCGGGCGTGCTTGCCGGCGGCTTGGTAATGCGCGCCGTCACTCGCGCCTTGGTAAAGCAGACGCCGCATATCGGCTTTGCCGTCAAGGCACTCTCCGCCGCCGTCGGCACCTATGGCATGGGCCGTGCGCTCGTGTCTCTCTACGAGCGCGATATCGACTACAGCCGTGCCAACGAGGTGGTTGCCGCCACGTTCTCGCGCGTCCGCGACCTGGTGACCACGGTTGCCGGCGCTACCCGTCCCATGAATCCTTTTGAGGATGCATCCGATCTCGCTGCTTAGGGGTTTCTTTTGCGCGTTCCATACCAAGACTGTTTTCATTTGATCGAGCCGCTGCTCGCGAAGGTCGAAAAGCCGAGTCGCTATATCGACCACGAGTGGGGTACGCTCTCCAAGGCCGATGCCGACTATCGTTGCTGCATGATTTACCCGGACGTGTACGAGGTCGGCCTGCCCAACCAGGGTATCGCCATCCTGTACAACATCCTTAACCAGGCCGAGGGCATCTCCTGTGAGCGCGGTTATGTGCCGTGGCCCGATATGGGCGATGCCATGCGCGAGGCCGGTATCCCGCTGCTGTCGCTCGAGGGCGCAGCGCCCGTGGCCTCGTTTGATATCGTCGGTATGCACGTTCCGCACGAGATGGCCGTGACAAACTTTCTCGAGGCGCTCGACCTCGCCGGCATTCCGCTGCTGGCGGCCGACCGCACCGAGGACGATCCCATCGTCGTCGCCGGCGGACCTTCGGTTTATAACCCCGAGCCGTATGCGGCCTTCTTTGATGCCATCCTGATTGGCGAGGGTGAGGAGTCGCTGCTCGAGATCTGCCACCTGCATCGCCGCCTGCGTGACGAGGGCGTCCCGCGCGCCCAGATTGTCGAGCGGCTCGCGACCGTCTCCGGTACCTACGTGCCGTCGCTGTACGAGGTGCGCTATGACGAACCCTGCTCACCGCACGGCTACACCGTGCCGTGTGAGGGTAAGGACGTCCCGCCGGTGGTCTACAAGCGCGTCGTCGAGGACTTTGGCGCTACCAATCCGTTGTCGCAGTCGTGCGTGCCCTATGCGCAGCTCGTTCACGATCGCCTGTCTATCGAGATCCTGCGCGGCTGCGCTCGCGGTTGCCGTTTTTGCCAGGCCGGCATGACGTATCGCCCGGTGCGCGAGCGCTCGGCAGACCAGATCGTGTCCTCGGTGATCCAGGGCCTGGAAAAGACCGGCTATGACGAGGTGTCGCTTACCTCGCTTTCGACCACCGATCACTCCTGCATCCGCGACGTGCTCGGTCGCCTTAACCGCCGCCTGGAAGATACGGGCATTCGCGTGTCCATTCCCTCGCAGCGCCTGGATTCGTTTGGCGTGGATATGGCCGAGTCGGTCGCCGGAGAAAAGAAGGGCGGCCTGACGTTTGCCCCCGAGGCCGGCAGTCAGCGTATGCGCGACATCATCAACAAGAACGTGACCGAGGAGGACGTGGACCGCGCGGCCAAGGCGGCCTTCGAGGCCGGCTGGAACCGCATGAAGCTCTACTTTATGATGGGTCTTCCCGGTGAGCGCGATGAGGATATCGTGGCCATCGCCAACCTGGCCGACCATGTGCTCGAGCTCGGCCGCTCCGTGGTACCCAAGGCGCGCCGCGGCTCCATCTCGGTGTCCATCTCGGTGTCGGTGTTTATTCCCAAGGCCGCCACGCCTTTCCAGTGGTGCCCGCAGCTCGATTACGACGATGTCAAACGCCGCCAGAAGCTCCTCATTACGAGCGTTCGCAACCGTGCGGTCCGCGTGCACTACCACGATGCCGAGACCTCGCTTATCGAGGCGGCGCTGTCTCGTGCAGGCCGCGACATGACGCCTGTCATCATCGATGCCTGGCGTGCCGGTTCGCGTTTTGACGCCTGGGTGGAGCATTTCTCGCTCGATAACTGGAAGGAGGCCGCGGCCAAAAACGGCATCGACCTCAACGAGCTCGTGCACCTGCCCTACGAGCTGGACTGGCACCTGCCCTGGGAGCACGTGAGCCCCGGTTGCTCGCGCGGCTTCCTCGAGCGCGAATACCGTCGCTCGCTGGAGGGTGTCACGACGCCCGACTGCACCCGCACGTCGTGCACCGGCTGCGGAATCTGCCCCACGCTCCACGCCAAGAACGTATTGGTGGGTGATCGCGCATGAGTGAGCGCTTGACCGACAACCCCACGCTCTTTAGGCTTCGCGTTCGCTACGGCAAGCGCGATCGTCTCAAGTACCTGGGCCATTTGGAACTAATCCATACCATTGAGCGTATCGTGCGTCGCGCGGGGCTGCCCTATGCTGTGACGCAGGGTTTCTCGCCGCATATGCGTGTGGGCTTT
Source organism: Collinsella sp. HCP3S3_D1 (assembly GCF_052064015.1). Taxonomy (NCBI): domain Bacteria; kingdom Bacillati; phylum Actinomycetota; class Coriobacteriia; order Coriobacteriales; family Coriobacteriaceae; genus Collinsella; species Collinsella sp. HCP3S3_D1. The sequence goes on along the minus strand of NZ_JBQHWK010000016.1, from coordinate 5,840 downwards.
TCGTCGGCGCTGCCCGTGGGCACGTCGTCGACCTGCGAGTGGTATGACCTGTTTATGACTGAGTTCGTCGCGCTCGACGAGGCCTTTGGGCGCCTGGCCGCGGCATCTCCGGCTGATTTGGCGCCCATCGAGGCCGCCTACATCGACGTGCGCACGCCGGCGCTGACGGCGCAGCTCACGCGCCTGTCGTACCGTATCGACCTGCACCTGGACCCTGAGGCGCCGGTCGCTGTCGACGAGGTGCGTCGCGCAATCGACACGTTGCGCGCGGCCCACGGCATCGACTATGCGCGCGGCAAAAAGAGCAAGCGCCTGGACTTGGACCATACGCTCGTGGGCTACGAGCTTAAGGCGGGGGAGCGCCCGGACCATCTGGTGCTCATACTCGACACCCATGCCGACAACGAGGGCTCCATGCGTCCGGAAATTTTGCTTTCTGCTGCTGATGTTTTGTTGCAGGGCTTGACCCCGGGCGTCGATGCACCTATTGTTTCCACCGGTATGCAAGACCTCGTGACCATCTGCTCCTACGATGTCGAGCGTCAGAATCAAGCATGCGAAGACGACGAGGGCCGACTCGTCAGCCCCATACCTGTGCGAACTTGTGGATTTGCTCCACATACTCGTTGACGGGGGTATTATCGCCTGCTACTATATTCGGCTGTTGCACTAACTGATGCATGAAGGGCAAGTAAACATGTACGCAATCGTTAACACGGGCGGCAAGCAGTACAAGGTCGCCACCGACGATGTCATCACCGTCGAGAAGATCGAGGGCAATGAGGGCGACAAGGTCACCCTGCCGGTCATCTTCCTCAACGATGGTAAGAAGATCGTCACCGATCCCGACAAGCTGGCCAAGGCCAAGGTTACCGCTCAGATCGTTGAGCAGTTCAAGGGCGAGAAGCAGCTGGTCTTCAAGTTCCACAAGCGTAAGCGCTATCGTCGTCTGAAGGGTCACCGTCAGCAGCTCACCAAGCTGAAGATCGTGAAGGTTCAGGCTACCTCCCGCGCCAAGAAGGCTGTCAAGGCAGAGGCTGAGGCTGTTGCCGAGGCTCCCGTCGCCGAGTAGATTACACTCGTAACGAAAGAGTAGGTATACACAATGGCACACAAAAAAGGACTCGGTTCCTCCCGTAATGGCCGTGACTCCCGCGGTCAGCGCCTTGGCACGAAGCGCTTCGCCGGCCAGACGGTAACCACGGGCACGATTCTCGTCCGTCAGCATGGCACGCACATCCACCCGGGTGCGAACGTTGGCCGTGGCAAGGACGACACGCTGTTCGCGCTGGTCGACGGTACCGTTGAGTTCCACAAGGGTATCAAGCACAGGGTCAGCGTACGCCCGCTCGCGAACGCGTAATTCACCCTTCATAGAGCACATATGTGGGAGGCACTTGAGTTTTAGGATTCAAGGGTCTCCCTCTTTTTTGTAGGAGGCGATTCTGTTGTCACAGTTCACCGATATCAGCCGCATTAACGTTTGCGGCGGCGACGGCGGAGCCGGATGCATGTCGTTTAGGCGCGAGGCATTTGTTCCCAAGGGCGGCCCTGATGGCGGCGACGGCGGTCGTGGCGGCAATGTCGTCATCCAGGCCGATGCTCAGCTGTCTTCGCTGATCGATTACCGCTTTAAGCATCACTTCCGTGCCGAGCGCGGCACGCACGGCCAGGGCGCCCGTCGCAATGGCAAGAGCGGCGAGGACCTGATTTTGAAAGTTCCCATGGGCACCGTAGTCCGCGAGCTCGATCCCGAGACGCAGACCCCGATGTTCGAGATTGCCGACCTGGTGCACGATGGCGAGCGCGTTGTCGTGGCGCCCGGTGGGGCCGGCGGTCTGGGCAACACCCACTTTGTGACGTCGGTGCGCCGCGCGCCCGCGTTTGCCCAGCTGGGTGAGCCTGCCGAGGAGCACTGGATCGAGCTCGAGATGAAACTTATGGCCGATGCCGCGCTCGTGGGCTTTCCCTCGGTGGGCAAGTCCTCGCTCATTGCGCGTATGAGCGCCGCCCGTCCCAAGATCGCCGACTACCCGTTTACCACGCTTGTGCCCAACTTGGGCATGGTGCGTGCCGGCGAATATTCTTACGTCGTCGCCGACGTACCGGGTCTCATCGAGGGTGCGAGTGAAGGCAAGGGCCTGGGTCACCAGTTCCTGCGCCATATTGAGCGCACTGCTTTGATCATGCACGTTGTCGATATGACGGGCGGTTTTGAGGATCGCGACCCGGTCGAGGACTATCGCATCATTAACCGCGAACTCGAGCAGTATGGTGCCGAGCTCTCGGAGCGCCCGCAGATCGTTGTCGCCAACAAGTGCGATGCGCCGGGTACGGCCGATAAGATTGCCGACCTTAAGCGTGCAGCGCTCGACGACGGCCACATGTTTTTTGCCGTTTCTGCCGTGACGGGTGCCGGCCTCAACACCCTGATGCTTGCCGTGGGCGAGCAGGTGGCTAAGCTTCGCGCGGAGCTTGCGGTCTCTGATGAGCCGGTCGATTTGCGCGATGAGGAGTGGGAGCGTCGCCGTCTGCAGCGCGAGAAGCGCTTCCGCATTGTTGAGGAAGAGCCCGGTGCTTTCCGTGTGGTCGGCCGTGCCATCGAGCGCATGGTTATCCAGACCGACTGGGAAAACGAGGAAGCTGTCATCTACCTGCAGCATAAGTTTGCGCGCATGGGTGTTGACGATGCGCTCGAGAAGGCCGGCTGCCGTGCGGGCGACGAGGTTCGCATTTGCCAGCGCGCCTTTGACTTTGAGGGCGCCGAGGACTTCTTGGAGTTCGAGGACGAGCTCGAGGATGCAGGCGTTGAGGTTATTGACGTAGCGGCCGAGGGTGCGGACGTGGCTCATGTCGCCGAGGGCTCCGAAGGCGCTACCGAAGTCGACGTTATTGAGACCCCGGAGGGCGAGTAGGCCATGTCGCTGCGCGGTGGAATCGGATTGCCTGAGCTGCCCATCAAGGATGGGCACGAGTTTCGGCTTGGCATTATGGGCGGCACCTTTGACCCGATTCATTACGGGCACTTGGTTACCGCCGAGCAGGCTCGCGAGTCGCTCGACTTGGACGCCGTGCTTTTTATGCCGGCCGGCTCTCCTGCCTTTAAGCTCGACAAACCGGTGACGCCTGCCGAGGACCGTTATGCCATGACGGTCCTCGCGACTGCCGCGAACCCGGCCTTTTTGGCAAGCCGCTTCGAGATCGATCGTGCCGGTGTCACCTATACAGCCGATACGCTGCGTGCCCTTCGCGAGTTTTACCCGCCACAGGTGAAGCTTTACTTTATTACGGGTGCCGATGCGATTATCGATATTGTGACCTGGCACAATGCTCACGAGATTGCCGAACTGGCAACCTTTATCGCTGCGACGCGTCCCGGCTTTGACATCGATACGGCCCGGGCGAGGATTAAGGAATCGGGGCTGCCATTCGATGTGCGCTATATTCAGATTCCGGCGCTGGCAATTAGCTCGACCAACATTCGCAAGCGGGTTGCCCGCGGCATGAGCGTGCGCTATCTTACGAGCGAGTCCGTGCTCGGCTATATCCGTAAACGCGGCCTGTATGCCGATCTTGGGCAAGACGATTTTGATTGACGGGGGGGGAAACGTTGTCGGTAGAAGATCAGTTTGAGGGCGACGAGCGCGCGCTCTTGACGCGTATCCACGAGTTGCTCGATGTGCGCATGAAGGATAAGCGTAAGCGCTACGTGCATTCGCTCGGGGTTGCCGAGACGGCGCTGCACCTAGCCGAGGTATACGGTGTCGACCGCTTTGATGCCGCTGCCGCCGGCCTGATCCATGACTGGGACAAAGTGCTCTCCGACGACGAGCTGGTCACGCGCGCTCTGCATTACGGCATTAAGATTGCCGGCTCTCCGTCTGCCGCGACGCCGCTTTTGCATGGCCCGGTTGCCGCCTATGAGCTTCCGCAGCTTTTTCCCGAGCTGTCGCCGGCGGTCTTTCAGGCTGTCGACCGTCACACCGTGGGCGCTTGCGACATGACGCCGCTCGATATGGTGGTCTTTGTGGCCGATGCCATCGAACCCAACCGCCACGGCGATTATGCCCATGCGCTGCGCAAGATGGTGGGGAAGTCCTCGCTCGACGAGTTGTTCTTCTCCTGTTTTGCGCAGGGTCTGGTCTATGTGATCCAGTCCGGGCGCTATCTTTATCCCACGGCTATTACGATTTACAACCATTACGCCCAGCTGCGCTAGCTCGGGTGCGTCTAGAAAGAGGTATTCCATGGCCGATGAGACCATGACCGACGAGCAGATTCTTGAAGGTGCGGAGCACAAGAGTTTCGTGGCCACGTCCGACCGCACCGCCGCGACGCTCTCCGCCAGCGGTGTCGCCGCCGAGGATGTCGCCCGCGCTGCCGCGCAGGCCGCCTACGACAAGAAAGGCGAGGACGTTCAGGTGCTCGACCTGACTGAGCTTTCCGATGTGTGCGACTACTTTGTCCTTGCTACCGGCACCAACAACCGCCAGGTTGATTCCATCGTCGACGAGATTGAGGAGAAGGTCGCCGAGGCTTGCGGCGAGCACCCGTTTTCCATTGAGGGCCGCGAGCAGAAGACCTGGATGCTCATGGACTACGGTTCGGTTGTCGTCCACGTCTTCACTCCCGAGGCGCGTGAGTTCTACCGCCTCGAAAAGCTCTGGGGCGACGCTCCCCAGCTCTCCCTGGACCTCCTCTAGTAGCTCATTTGGGACGGGGCTTTTTTAGCTACTACCTACCGTTCGCCGAACATCGCGATTTATAGCTCCCAGTACGTTTTTTCTACTCTGGCTCGGGTAACGTAATTGTTATCTGTAGAGGAGGGGATGCGTATGACTCGGACTGCGCGAGAAATCTCTGTATATGGTTTTTACCATGTCGTCCAAAAGGGATGTGCCGACCAACTCATATTTGAGGATGACGAAGATCGGCTCTATCTGATTCGGCTGATTGCTTCGAAATGCCAGAAGTTTAAAGTGGATGTCATCGCGTGGTGCCTTATGGATAACCATATTCATCTTCTGCTTGACGACGAGCATGTTCATCTGAGCGATTGCATGCATTCGATTACGACGGCGTATGCCATGTATTTCAACTCAAAGACAGGCAGGAAGGGGCCTGTTTTCCAGGATCGATTTAAGAGTGTGCCGATCCTCGATGATGATCAGCTGCTCAACTGCGTGAGATACATTCACGACAATCCCGCGAAGGCGAGGATTGGGACCGCTTCGCTGTATCGATGGAGCAGCTTTCGCGAGTATATGGGATATCCGGGTATCTGTAAAACGGATTGCGTTCTCGGGTTGCTCGGTGACTCTCAGAGATTTTTTGCCTTCAGCACCTCGGGTGAGCCCAATCGCTATTGCTTCCGTGACGGCGCTCATGTGAGCGACACAGATGCGCTGGAGTTTGCGCAGGCGCTTCTTAAGCCGTACGAGCCTCATCACCTTAAGGCTTTGCCAAAGGGGGCGCGCGATGCCTGCATTCGTACTTTGAAGAGCGAGGGCTTTTCGATTAAACAGATCGTCCGCCTTACGGGCATTGGGCACTGCACCATACAAAAGGTCAAAGTCAAAAAATAGCTCATTTTGGACGAGGTCCGTGTTGCGACCGCGTCAGGTATGGGTTGGGTAGCTAATTTGGGACGGGGCTATTTTAGCTAACCCTACAAATCGGTTGAGTTTTATTCCGGCCCCGGGTGATTCGCTGCCAGCTGAAGGGTAGCTAAAAAAGCCCCGTCCCAAATTGAACTGCCTCCCATTTCTTGGACATGAGAAATGGGAGGCTTTTTATGCGTGTCGACTTGAGGGTGAAGCACGACATCGAGGCCAGGAAGG